>WRNK01000009.1 GCA_009776675.1 Methanimicrococcus sp. | reverse complement strand
GTGATTCCTTTACAGACATAGATGAATTAATACAAATTCTTGTAAAAGAGAAATAAAGGCTTTTTTTATTTTTATGGCAACAGAACTTTGTAAAAATTTTTATCTTCAATATATTTAACAACTGTTGTTGATGGCTTCAAGTTCATAATATTCACGTTTGCAGTTGTCATCAATACTAATCAAAAGACGGTATTGAAACCAACCTAATTGTGACCGCAGTGCGGTCACAATTGGATAAAGCACGATAAAANTTNCNCGCANNNAGCTAACTGCCGATATGAAAAACCGCTTCCAAACTCACTTTCAAGACGTTTTGAAAGATTGCGGATAAGCTGCTCGCCATATTCTGCACGGTCTTTTCCGTGCTGTTCTTCAACAAATATGCGTTCTCCAAGGCGCCCATCAATACACGATAAAAGTCTACGCTGCGGATAGCAGCGTTTCTTGAATCAATGATTATACTCTTTATGTCATCATAAAAAGAGATGCTGACATCCAAATTATCGTTTTTTATAATGTTACTCATCAATAAATGCCTCCGTTTTTTGCAGCACCGTTTTTAACCGTGCCGCTATTTCGGCAAAAAAATAAAATTAGGGATCAAAGGGGGATCAAATTTGAAAAAAACAAATTTGAAGGAATCAAAGTTTGAAGGCATAATTGCCTTCCAATCTTTAATTCACGCAATATCTGTCTGCGGCTGTTTTTGTTAACAGACCTTTTTCTTTGCAAAGCAGTTCTTTGAAATTATATGATTTCAGCTTGCCTGTCGTAAATCGACCGTAAACGTGAAGCAATGTTTCTGCTTCAATAATGAGTGATTCGTTTCTGGCGGCGAGTTTGATCTGGTCTTCATTGACAGGCTCTCTGTCATTTAGCGGAATGGCGGCAAAGGGATTCATGATAAGGAGCGCTTTAAGTTCTTTATCTGCACCTTCATCATGCAAGTTGTCTGAATACTTGCAATAATTCAATTCAACCTGAGCAATATGCTCCGATCTTATGTTTGACGGCACGCCTTTTACCTCGCCAATAAATTCCAAGTCATCATTGTATTGGATCAGAAATTTTTCTTTTTTATCGTTTTTGATTTTCAATGAATCAATATCAAGCATTTGCTCAAGAATGTTTAAAACCGGACTTTTTAAAGGGTCGCTTTCATAAAGAAGAATGGATTTGTACTCCAGGTTCTTTTTAAGTTTTTCTTCGGCAATGCGAATTTCTTCTTTTAATTTTTCGATTGCAGCCTCTTTCTCTTTTATAGAATCGTGCAGCTCTTGGTCAGCCGGCGTTTGATAGTCAATTAACCACTGTGGATAAACTTCATCATTGGATTGCATTAATTTTCCCTCCCTTAAAAAATGTAATAAATTTGTTTTATGTGTCATAACATCTAAAGTTGTAAGAATAAACCTCTTTGCAACTCGTATGGTGGTAATCTTATCATTTCTTGACTTAGTGACGATGTTTCCGGCATCAATAAAGTTGAATGAGGCTTCATATTCTATGCCTCCGATGTCAGTAACCGTGTTTTCATAAAACAGTTTATAGTTTTCTGAAGAAATTGATTTGGGTACCATCTTCAATAAACNGGCAATCATAAAGTCCAAATGATTTTTGAGTTCAAGAGATTTTAATTGGATATTTTGTGGTAAAATAATTAATATTGTGGAATTTTTTGAATTTTCAAACAATACTTGAAGTCTTTCGAGATCCTGCTCATAAAAAGACAAAAAATCATCAAACCAATTTTCCCATAAACGGGGAGAATTTAAGTTAACAACATTTATGTCAAACTCGTCCATTGGTCGAATTTCATGAAATTTTGACGTAACAAAATCCATCGACTGGTATTCATATTTTGGTGCAGTGCTGTCCATTGTTTGACTCTCACTAAGTTTTGGTGTCATAAAATCTGCTGATTGTGACTCATGAAATTTTGATGTAACAATATCTTTTGATTGAGGCTCTCCAATTTTTGATGAAACAACATTGTTTCCATTATCGTTAAATGACTTTGTCCCATATATATTAATTATTTGAATTTTCAAAATACACCCTCCAAATTTTAGAATATGATTATCAAACGTTTTTGATTGCGCCTAATAATTTATTTTAACATTTAAGGATTTTCTTGAGTTTTCTTTTTTTCGGTCTTCTTTATCTCAGGGCTGTAAATGAAAATCAAATATATATATATTATTAGTTATGTTGCAGTGACTTACCCTCTCCTTGTTCATAACATTTCTAAAGCCTACCAACAATGTTTTTCAACGCATTTACCTTCATTCATTCTCTTCATTTACCAACTTCTTGGATTCCATTTTGCCGTCTTTTGACTTTTTGTAATCGTGACGTCTTTTATTTTTAAAATAACTTTGGCATACAGTAAAACACAGGCGTCTCACCTGATTAAATAAAATTCCCACAAAGAGTGTCACGAGAATAAAAGCGCCCACAATAGAAGCGATCATCAATTGAATTGAAATATCATTGGCCAGAATTGCAGAAAATACAATAATCGCCGTTTCAATAACGGCAAGAACAGTAACATATGGGACGGCGCAAACCAAAACAGTAACGACCTTGCCCCATTTTTTATACAGCTTTTCAACTTCCAAATAACGTGATTCTTTTTCTGATAAGCTTAAGCGGTGAGCTGCTCTGTCGGCTCGTTTTCTGCGCTCCGGAGCTTGAACGGATGTATCAACCAATGTTGACAGTGATGCCGCTTTCATATATTCCAATTCAGCAGACAGCTTTTCGTAATTTTCAAGAAGCTCTTGATAGTCGGTCTGATTGCTGATGTCAGCAGGCAGCATAAAATTGTCCGGCTCGTATGTGTCATCACCGTAAATTTGCATAAACCAAACCGAAAGCGTATGAGCCATTTGAATTAATGTTTGACAATCTTCAAGCGAGTCGTATCCTTCATGGACAGCCACATTGCGTTTTATTCGCAAAACGTAGAGAATGTTATCAATGTCTTTTGGAAGCATTTTCTCTCGCTGAAGGATTTTTATTCTGTTCGCGTGTGTGTTGTCGTTTCCGGATGGCGGTTTTAGACCATCCAGCTCAAAAATATAGTTAACAATGGTTTCAGCAAGAGACCCCATCTTATAAATACAGGTGTTTGGGTCGGAATAGAGGTAACATTCGGCAAGTCTGCCCATATTCTCAAGCGCCGGAAACCGATCTGTTAAAAATGAAAAATTGCTGTTCATTGTACTTTCCTCATCTCCTTTCTCCTTTTTACAAAGACCATTTGTTTACTCACTTATACAAATGATATAAAATGATATAAAAATTACGAAAGTGCTCCGGCCGGGATTTGAACCCGAGTCGTAGGAGTGAGAGTCCTAAATGATTGGCCGAGCTACACTACCGGAGCAAATGAAAAACAGCAATTGTATTTGAGGAAGTCTCAAATTACAAAGCAAAAGAGAGATTGATGATATAAATAAGTTATTGTAAATCAAATTTTTATGTAAAGACAGACAGAATGAAAAATGCCGCCCAAGTTAAAAACAGCAGCATAAAGGAATATTTCATCCCGAATGTACTGTTTCCTTTTCTAAGTTTTCCAATCATTATTCCGGAAAAAAATGCTTGAATTAAAAGCAAATGAAAAATCATTTGGTTGACGACTCCAAAATCAAAAGAAGCGGAAGATAGGACCAAATTCATGAATTTGAATTGATAAATTAAAAGAACGGCAATCCCGATAAATAAAATGAATGAGGCGAATAAAACAAGACCATAAACGGCTTGCTTTGAATCGCGCTCTTTTTTCATATGAACGATTTCTGTTAAATCATAAGCTGCCGCATCGATTGATAAAGACATCAGTCCGCCGGATTTTTCAGCGGCTTCAATAACAGATGCCGCTCTTTGGATTAATTTTGACTGATACTGTTTGCCAAGTTGATCTAAACAATTCTCAAAAGGAATGCCGGATCTCATTTTTAAACCGATCAGATGAATATTTTGGAAAAACGCTTTTGAAAAATCATTTTTCGTTTTGGTTTTTTCAGAATCGGAAACTTCTGCCAAGGCTTCTTGAATCGTTAAACCGCCGGCAATTAAATTTGAAACATCGCGAAGAAGAGACGGCATGTTCTCCTCTGCATATTGTGTTCTTTTTTGTTTCATTTCCTCAAAATATATGAACGGGAGACAAAGAAAAAATAACGAAAACAAAATCAAAGTCTCCGGCAAACAAAGAAATTCGATATTTGAAAACGTCAAAAGAAAAGAATGAAATGAAGGAAAAGAATGAACTGAAGGAAAAGAATGAAACGAAAGAAAAGAAAGGTTGGAATTAAAAATATAAAAAACGAGAATCGTAAAAGCAGACATTGGAAGTCCCAATAAAAAAGAAAAAATCGGTTTTTGTAAAAAGTGCTGAAATGGGTTTTTCAAGAAATCAATCCAAAAGTTGTTTTTTTCATGATATTTTATTTTTTTTGAAATAGACAAATCAGTATCACAAATTACCGTTTTTTTAGGGTTGTAGTTCATGTTTTTTTTGGAGAGATTTCTTCCCATTTCAGCACCATAAAAAAAAGAACAAAGGATGATTATAACCTTTTTGATTTTTTCAAAAACGGTAAGTATATTTTCTAAAAGAGCAACCAAAATGCATGACTAAAAAAATGACTAAAAAAACGACCGGAAACATAACAGAAAAACAGACAGTGTTGACTTCAAAATTAACAAATGGTCTAAAAACGTATGAAATCATTGATTTTTATGATTTGTCATATCCCCATTCTTCCGCACAGATTCTGAAACAAAAAAATGAAAAACGAAAAACGGAAATTGAAGAAAAAATAAATGGAGAGATAGAAACAAAAACTGAACCAGAATCCGAAAATCTGTTATATCGTATCATTGAACCGGTACTCAGCTCTGAAAAGCAATTACTATTCGACAAAATTATTTCTCTTTTAAACGATTCAATCAATCCGAACCTGTTTGAAAATAAAAACAAATCAAAAACAGAACTTTTAAAAAAATCTTTTTTTGAAATATTGAAAATTTATTCCATCCGGCTCTCGGAAAAAGATGCCGCCGAAATGTTTTATTTTATTGAACGCAATTTTTTAAAATTTTGTGAGATTTCGCCCCTTCTTGATGATAAAAATATTGAGGATATCTCTTGTAACGGTTACGATTTGCCGATATATGTTTTTCATCAAAAATACGGTTCTGTCAAAACAACGCTTTCTTTTTCAAAACCGCAACTCGATTTGCTCGTTCGAAGAATGGCGCAAAGTTCTAAAAAACATATTTCTGTCTCAAACCCGATGACGGACGCGACAATGCCTGACGGCTCTCGTGTTCATTTGACGCTTGGAAATGAAATAACCGTCAAAGGAAGCACATTTACAATTCGAAAATTCAATGAAAAACCATTTCTCCCCGCCGATCTTGTTTCAAACAAAACATTCACGGCAGAAATGATGGCTTATCTTTGGCTGTGTGTGGAATCAAATATGAACATCATCTTTGCCGGCGGAACAGCCAGCGGAAAAACAACGTCTTTGAATGCTGTTTGCCACTTCATTCCCCGGCATAAAAAAATTGTTTCCATCGAAGACACGCGTGAAATTAATTTGCCGCATGAAAATTGGGTGTCAGGAATTTCAAGAGCCGGCAGCGAGGCAGCTGATGAAATAATGAATTCAAACAGTTTTTCAAATTATTCTAAAAAGCTGACCCTCTATGATTTGCTCAAAGCGGCACTGCGCCAGCGTCCGGAATATATATTGGTTGGAGAAATCAGAGGGTCTGAAGCCTATGTTTTATTTCAGGCGATGTCAACCGGTCATACAACACTTTCAACCATGCATGCCGAATCTGTCGATACGCTGATTCATCGCCTTGAAAATCCGCCCATGAATGTTCCGCGCGTTATGATTCAAACATTGGATGTTTTGGTTGTTTTGGCTCAAACGGAAGAGAATGGGCATTTTTATAAAAAATGCTTGTCCGTTCACGAAATAATAGAAACCGATCCGCAAACTTCTGAAATATTGACACAAGATATATTCAACAAGCAAAGAGCTCAATCCATCGATTTGTTTTCAAATTCTGTCGTGTTAAAGCGCATCCAAGAAAGAAAAGGGTGGGCAAAAGATGAATTGAGAAGAGAATTTGAAAAACGTATCCGCTTTTTGATAAATGAGCAGAAAGGAGAAAAAGAGAACGGAGAAAAAGAGAACGAAGAAAAAGAGAACGGAGAAAAAGAGAACGGAGAAAAAGAGAACGGAGAAAAAGAGAACGGAGAAAAAGAAAACGGAGAAAAAGGAAAGAAAGAAAAGGAGATGAAAATTTATGACATCTGAGTCATTAAAACGTTTTCAAAAGCTTCAAAAAATTTCATACAACTTTGCCGGCATTTGTAACAAAGAAAACGTTTCATTCAATAAGAAGCTGAAACAATGTTTTTTCTATATGCCTTCAAAATCTTACATTTCGTTGGCGATTTTCATCATCTTTTCCATAACAGCAGCATTTCTTCTCATCGAAGCTTTTATTTTGATACTTTTTTTATCAGATCAAATGGAAGAAGAAACAGCATTTCTTTTCACAAAAATATTAGCAATTGCCGCCTTCTTTTTTGTTTCAATTTCTATCGGATTTGCTGTTTGTTTTCCGTATTTGTATGCTGAAAATAGAAAAATCAAAATTGAGCAACAACTCCCTTTCGCTGCGAATTACATGTCATCAATGGCAACTGCCGGAATTCAACTTGAAATTATCTTTCAAACAATGACCAATCGGGAAATGAAATCCATATATGGGAGCCTTTATGAAGAATTTTTTGAATTTCAAAAACAAATAGATTTGATGGGAAAAGACATCCCGACAGCCCTTCAAATCATTGAAGAGCAAACACCATCGCCTCTTTTTTCAAATTTCATTGCCGGCTCCAAAAATACATTCATCTCAGGAAGCTCATTTCAAAAATACATTCACTCTAAAAAGCATGAATATCAAAGCCTTTTCATCCGGAGAAAAGAAAAAGAAATACAATCGCTTGACCTTTTTGCAGAAATTTATATCACTCTGTTTCTCGCAGCGCCGCTCTTTTTCATCATTCTGTTTTATGCCTTAATACCTCTTTCAGGACCGAAAATGAATGAGATATCGATGTTAACATACCAAATTGTCCCATTTCTCGGCATTTTTTTCCATCTGTTTCTTGAAATTATTGACAGCAATAACGCAAATATTTGAAAAAAACCAAAATGAAAAAAGTTGAAAAAAAAGCAATCAAATGAAAAGTATTGAAAAAAAAGAAACCGAAATGAAAAATATTGAAAAAAAAGCAATCAAATGAAAAGTATTGAAAAAAAGAAACCGAAATGAAAAATATTGAAAAAAGGAGGGAAAGCCCTCCTTGGAAAATTGATTTTTCATTTTGTACTTTTCATATTGTACGTTTGTGCACTCTTCACATCCGAAAAGTTTCTCAGCAGCAATATACATATCAATGATGCAATGGCGGTCACGGCACACACGACGAAGGACATTGTATAATCGCCGCCGGCAGCCAGTCTTGTTGACAGCAATGGAAAAATCAATGCCGATGCACCAAAGCCCAGCATGACGAAGCCATAATTGCTTCCCATGTTTTTGGTACCGAAATGATCGGATGTAACCGTTGCATATATTCCGGCAGCGCCGCCGAACCCGAAAGCAATCAATGCCAAGCATACCAAGAACAAGATGTTTTGTGCAAATATCACAAGCACAATGCCTGCCATTGTAAATCCGACGGTCAGCAGCAGTGCAGACATTCTTCCGATATGGTCAGAAATCCATGATATTGTCAATCTTCCTGAAGCATTGCATATTCCTGTGATCATCACACCCGTAATCGCCAAAGCTTCTGTAAGTCCTCTCTCTTGTCCAAGGCTTACGAACTGGGGATTGAGTATGAAATATGCTGGTAGGATCAAGAATAAAGACAAAGTGATCAGGTAAAAAGCTCTTGTCTTTAACATTTCTTTGGTTGTGTACTGCTTCTGATTGATTGCAGAAGGCGCCTTTGGTATGACATAGCCGTCAGCAGGATTTGAGATGAAAAACGATGCTGCCGTGCAGATGATAAAGAATGCGCCGCCGAACACTAAAAATGTGGAGGCTACGCCGATGTTTGACAAAAGGTATCTTGCCAGCGGTGCGAATAACACCAGGGAAAAACCGAATGCACCAACCATCATGCCTGTGGCAAATCCGCGCTTGTCAAAGAACCATTTCTGTATAGGGGATACCGTACAAGTATAAACCGTACCGACTCCGAATCCGCCTATTATTCCGTATGTCAGATAAATCAAGTAAGGGTAATTTGGGGTAATCAGCGATGATGCGAGGATTCCAAGTGCCATCATCAGACTTCCGATGAGACACATTTTTTTAGGTCCGATTTTATCCATAAGGCGACCGCCAATAAGGATTCCTCCAACGAATGCCACGAGCATGAATGATGACGTCAAACCTGATGATCCCGAGTCCCAGTTNAGGAACTGTGCAACAGGTTCTTTAAATACACTCCACATGTAAATCGTTCCGGCACAAAACTGTATNANNATGCCGGCAATCAGTACCATGTATCTGTTCTTATTTGTTCCAGTATTTTGTATATCACTCATTTGTTCACTCCGCGGAGGACGCATGAACAACTCTATGAATGTTCAATGTTGGTCACTCCGTAGAGGGATAAAAGGAATGATTGATATATTAATCTTTTGTACATCAATATACATTATTGTAAATTTGTGTACATTACCCCTTGTCGAAAGAAAATGTTCTAGGTTTTCCGAATTTTTGAAACAAATTTTTCATATCAGCTGTCCCGATCTCAGATTCAATTTTAATTTGACGAATCATTTGGTTATGTTTTTTATTATTTTTGAAAATGACAGCAATAATGTTAATTGATTGACCATTGGTTGATTATAATTCAGCAGTTCAGAAAATGGTGATGACAATTATACATTATTGGTGTAAAAAATCAATCGGAAGCATAATCTATTTATCATATTTCTTCTAAAATCAAAATGAACTATTTTTACATATTCAGAGGTTATTTTTGTGACACTCATATTATCCAAAGACACTCCAGAAAAAGTTGCAAAATTGCTTGCAAACGTAAAACAAAAAATTCCGCTGGTTCATTGTATTACAAATCGTGTCACAATGACAGATTGTGCCAACGGCTTGCTGGCTGCCGGCGCTGCTCCGATTATGTCAGAAGACCTTCGGGAAGTTGAAGATATCGTTTCCATTTCAAGCGCTCTTGTTTTAAATATCGGAACACTCATGCCGCTTCAAGTTGAAAGTATGCTTGCCGCCGGCAAAAAAGCCAAAAAAATCGGCGTCCCGATTATTTTTGATCCTGTCGGCGCCGGCGCAACAAAATTGAGAGATACTGTTTCCAAACAAATTATTGAAGAAGTTCAGCCGGACATTATTCGTGGAAATATGTCTGAAATTCGTGCGCTTTACGGTTTTTCGGGACAGACAAAAGGCGTTGAAGCCGCAGCAACCGATGCCGTGACATTTGAAAATGCTTATGAAGCTTCTCAACTTGTTAAAGAGGCCGCTTTAAAATTCAATTGTATTGTCGGTGCAACCGGTGAAGTTGACATTATTTCAGACGGCAAAAAGACATATTATGTTGCCAACGGTCATCCGATGCTTTGTAAAATTACAGGCTCCGGCTGCGTTTTAAGCAGTTTGGTCGGCGGTTATGCCGGCGCTGTTGGTTTGGCAGAGAAGGAAAAACTGTTAGATGCCGTTGTTGCCGCTTTTGTTTTAAGCGGACTTGCCGGAGAGATGGCTCATGATTTTGTCGAAAATAATAAAGTAAATCAAGTCGGTCTTGGCAGTTTCCATACAAAATACATGAATGCACTTTCATCAATCGATGAAAACGATTTCCGAACAAAATCAAAAATTTACGTTTATGAAGAATGATTATTGTGAAGAGTGAAAATCATAAATCGGATCAAATTGATAATGATAAAGGTCAAATTGATAAAGATCAAATTGATAAAGATCAAATTGATTATTCCGTTTATCTTGTGACTGACAGATCATTTTGCCCGCCGGATATGTTTTTACACCAAATTGAACAATCAATTCTCGGCGGCGTCTCTATTGTTCAACTTCGTGAAAAAGACGCCGACTCACTTTCTTTTTATGAATCCGCGCGCCATATTTTTTCTCTTTTAAAAAAAATTGAGGTAAAAACAGGTCGAAAAGTGCCGTTTTTGATCAATGATCGCTTAGACATTGCACTTGCAGTTGACTGTGACGGTCTCCATGTCGGTCAAAGTGATTTGCCTGCCGTGGTTGCGCGCCGCCTTCTTGGTCCCGATAAAATTTTAGGCGTTTCGGTATCAACAATTGAAGAAGCAAAAATTGCGGAGGCGGATGGCGCTGATTATTTAGGTGCCGGCGCAGTTTTCCCGACAGGAACTAAAAAAGATGCAGCGGACGTGCCACCCGATAAGTTAAAGGAAATCAAAAATGCTGTTTCCATTCCGGTTGTTGCCATCGGCGGAATTTCGATAAAGACAATGCCGCTTTTGAAAGGAACAGGAATTGACGGTGTTGCTGTGGTTTCTGCGATAATGGGAAGCGATGATGCGAAAAAGGCAGCGGAAGAATTGAAAAAAATAGCGGATGAATTGAAAAAAAACAGCGGATGAATTGAAAATAACAGCGGATGAATTGAAAAAAACAGCGGATGAATTAAAAAAACGCTTTGATACTTTGAGCTTTCGGGATATTAAACACCGATACCTCGTTGTTTAATCTAAAACAAAAAAAGAAAGGGCAGAAAATTTCTGCTCCCTTAAAAATAATTATTTTTTGAATTCAGTGTAGCCACACTTACCGCAGGCGTTTCTGTTTTTGTGTTCGGAAAGGAAAACACCTGGTCCGCATTTCGGACAGAATTTGTTTAAGCGGGTGACTTTGTTGCCTTCAACTTTATAATAATCTTTCACGGCCATTTAACTCACTCCTCATCCTCTTCTGCCGGCTCATCGGCAGATTCTGCTGCTTCTTCAACTGTTTCTTCTGTAGATTCTGCTGCTGTTTCAGCTGTTTCTTCAGCAGCTTCTTCTGTCGGTTCTTCAGGCATTTTGTTTCTGAGAAGAATGTGTTCGTTTTCAACTTGCTTCATGCGGTCTTCGGATTCATAGATCTTTGCATATCCTTTGACGAGCTGAACACCATATTCAGCTTCCATTTTTTGAATCAAGACCAATTCCAAGTCTTTGTTCAACAAAGCAGCAAGTTTTTTTCTGACATCGGCGCGTGACGGAGTCGGACCTTCATATTCAACAGTGAAATCCAGTTCGCTTCGATTTAATAATTTATTTTGTAAGTCTTTGATAATTTTAATTTCCATAATGAAACCTCCGAGAACCGATAAAACGGATGGTCGGATATAGCGTCTTGAAAAGGAAGTTCTCGGTTATAAATCTTTTTCAAAAAAGACAAAAATGAAATCAAAAAATCGTTTTCACAAATGTTTCAACTTCCAAAATCAAGTTGTCACCGGGTTCAGACGGAACCAAAACGCTGTTCTTCATCTTTTTAGCATTTTTTGCTGTAAAGATTTGAAGAAGCATGTCCTTCATTTCTTTTTTCTTTTCTTCCGTGACGGTCACGCAAACAATGCCTTCATCAGGCTGCCCATATAATACAAGCGATCCGACTTTTGAAAAAGCAATGACGGGAATTGTTGCTAAATCTTCTTCGCCATTAACATTGATGCAAATGTGTTTGTGGGGCGTTTCTAATGATTTTTTGATACACAAAACCATTTCGCTTGAAATCACGCCTGCCGGATTTTTAACGGAGGTATTGATATAATCGGTTCTTGAGATGACGTCTAAAATGGCGGTTGAAACAGCGGAACGTTTCGTAATGCGGTCAATCAAACACAAGCGCGGCATAAATCCGGCTTTGAAAAGATTGTAGGTTGTCACATCGCCGACAGCAATAACAACAGCGTCTGACGGGATATTGATTTTTTCGATCAGTGCCGGATCATTTCCTGAATACAGCTTGCCGTAAGGATTTTTCAGGAACGGGCGAAACTCGATCGGGAGATTGAAAAAAAGATCCAATCAGCGCACCTTCAATGCGTATTTGTCTGCCAAATTGTAATTCATGCGTTTGGCGATTTCGGATTTTAACGGGTCGACAACGACCAAAAGACCAAACCACTCCTCTGCTAAATCGGTTGACTCACAAATTTCACATTTTTCTGCATTGACCAATCTCATGCATTTTCTGCATACTTTTTCTGCCATAATAACACCTTATATGAGGGCACATTAATTGTTTGTGTCCTCTCCTTTTCCTTTTTTCTTTTTGCCGCCGCCTTCTTTTCCGGATTTATCGCGTGCGTCTTCGATCCATTGTTTGCGCCCGAGAGCTGTCTGGCGCATCGTCATGCCGATTTTGCTTTCGCGCGGGTCTCTTTCATTAATGCTGACCGCAACGATTCTGGCACGAACATGGTCGCCTTCTCCAATCGCTTTCTTGCCTGTTTTTGAAATAAGCCTGCCGTTTTTGGCGTCATAAGACATAAATTCATCCGTAATTTGACTGACGTGAAGCAAACCGTCCATCGGACCGATACCGATAAAAACACCAAAGCTGACGGTTTCAAGGACTTCGCCTTCAATAATTTCCTGATTTTCGGGAATAAACATAATGGCTTTAAACGTTACATCATAATAAACAGCGCCGTCGCCGTAAAGGATATGGCCTTCACCGATGCGCTCAACACCGCATACCGCAACCAAACAACCGATTTTTTTGTCAACTTTTCCTTCCAATTTGGTTTTCAAAGCTTTTTTGACATTGGATTTCACATCTTCGCCGAGAAGTGTCGGATCAATGCGAACTGTATCGACGAGAGTCATTAATTTATACATAAGTTTTCACCTGATTTATTAAAGCAAACGTAAGAACACACTGCTTTTTAGAATGGAATGAATGATATTAAAGTTAGATGTAAATGAGCATAGATAAATGAATAGATATAAAAGAGTTTTTAGAAACTTAAATCATCCCTTTATTTTTAACTTTCGCATTTGATTTCGCTTTTGATCTTATTTTTTGTTTCTTGTATTTGATTTATTTTTGAGAAACGAAATCCAACCGTTTTGTTTGGCGCATGGATATGACCGGAATGCCTTTTTGAGTCAATCTTTGACGCAACTGAACATCATTTGTCAATACGGCAATTGAATTGTTAACAGCATAATTAAAGAGGATGTCATCGGCATAGGAAGATGATTGCAATGTTGAGTTTGAGTTTGAATCATCAATGATTTGGCATTTTTGAGCCAGTTGAAGAGCAATGCGAACAGCTGCCTTATCTGAACCCGACACCGTCTGAGACAGATGCGTCAACTCGCGAAGAACGGCAGAAGCGGTCAAAAAACGGGAAAAGCCCAAACGATTCAGTTCCGAAAAGATATCGACCCCGAACTGAACCGGAATCATAAAGCCGTTTGTATCAATGAGGCAGGAGACACGAGATTTGATGATTGCCTCATCCGATTCAGTCTTCGATAACACCGACACCGATCAAACGCCACCTGGAATCGATACGTCTGCTGATGGCAACACGTGCGCCTTTTTCAACACAAACCGGTCTTTTCAACTTTACTTCAGCAACATCTTTTCTGGCGCTTGTCACAACGCCGACTGTTGTGGCTGTTCCGATGTTCAGCATCAGCGGCTCACTTGTTTTGATTTCATTAATTTCGGATTCGTTTGTGACACCGACAACACGTTTTAAAAGGTCTAATTTGATCAAAAAATTCTCTCTTGTCGGCGGCAGTGTTCCGGGTTTCCCAACGACCTGACCGGTGAGCGAATCCCCTTTTGTCAAAGACGGATCAAGCAGTGTTCCGAGTGCCAAAAGACCTCCCGGAATGGCTTTTTTCACTTTGGATTTGCCGGCATGAATTTCCGTAATTTTTGTATGAATCGGCTCCCATCGTGTTATTCCGTCGGAAGTCACTTTCAATCCCGGACGAATTTCAACTTCATCGCCTTCTTTGAAAACACCTC
>WRNK01000008.1 GCA_009776675.1 Methanimicrococcus sp. | reverse complement strand
GATTATTGCTGCGATACCAACCGTCCCGAAAACTGATTTTGATTGTTGTGTAGTGGCTAAATGTTGTGTTGCTGTGCCACACCCCTTCAACAGAAGACGAAAACGCCCAACGTGCGCTGATCATAGGGGTTTCCTCGCTCGTGGCTTCGATGTAGTAGTATTTGTTGGTGTAGATAACACTGCCGTCGGGCATATCATTGGGAGCCGTCTTATAACAGAGTTTAGCGTGTTCGCGAAGCATCTTGTGGCCCACTTTTTCAGGCGTTGCCTTGACCCAATTCTGCGTTTTGTTGTTGTAAACCATCCGGAGCGGTCGGTCGATCAGTGTTTGCAGCTCCTGATAAAGTTCGATGATTTCGTGGGCAACATCCAAAAAATCATTCTCGGAATGATAGAGATAAAAAGTAATGTACGGGCTGACGCCGTATTCCGGGCCGTTCTCTTCCCCGTAACAAGTCAGATCGTAATCTTCCAGTGTATCGGAGACAAATCCCTCGATTTCCTCCGGAGGCATCCATAGTTCATTAGTACTCATGATTGTTTCTTCCTTTTTTGTTGGTTTGTCGTTGGTGGCTGGTTGTTTTTTATTGCGTTTTGATATTTTTTGAAAAACATCCTTACTTCTCAAACTTAACAAATTTATCAAACCCGATAGAACGTGATAATCCTCAAGTTATGACAGCAAAATATCCTTTAAAAGTATTCATGATATTGCCTCATTTTGAGTAATAAATCTTTTTCACCTGGCGGCAATTCGTCATGCTGCCCAAGAGCGGAGGACTTCTTGCAGCGTTTGGTTATTCATTCATCAATAAATTATTAATCCATTAGAACCTTGCTTTATTCGTAAACATTTTCAAAAAAGATGTCGTGGGGGCTGAAATATGAAAGTGCTTTTGTTTGGCGGGTTTTTAGGAAGCGGGAAGACAACAACGATTATAAAACTCATTAACAAGCTGACGGCTGACGGCAAAAAAGTCGCCTTGATTATCAATGAAGCCGGCGAAATCGCAATTGACGCTGCAACGCTTGAAGCCGCCGGAATCTCTTCAAAAGAGTTAACAAACGGATGTATCTGCTGCACTCTTGCGATTAATCTTAAAACAGCGGTTACCGAAATTTTTCGTCTTCAAAATCCCGATGTTTTGATTCTTGAGTCACCCGGTCTTGCTCTTCCAAATCAGGTTCGAGACGAGATTTTAAATATTGATGTGATGATGTCGTTTGCCCCCGTTGTAACGCTCATTGACGCATCCCGATTTACGGTCGGAATTTCTCAGATTCTGAATTTTACAGAAAACCAATTGAAAGAAGCAGAAATTATCGGGATCAATAAAACCGATCTCGTCAGTGAAGAGAAAATCAAAAGCATTGAGTCACATTTGAAAGAAAAGTATCCCGATGTGTACACCGTTCGGATGTCGGCAGCATCTGAGGATGCGGCAATTGATCAGATTTATGAATTGATCATGCGCGGCGGCGAAGAAACCGTCAGCAGAATTGATATGTCGGGCGGGCAAAAACCAAAGGTGACGGAAAAAATAAATTCGATTGAAATTTCAAACGTCACAAATTTTTCAGGCGGATACATCATCTCAGGCGAACTGACCGTAAAAAGTGCCGGCGCATTGCTTGAAAATATTGCCAGTGCCATAGGGGCGGAAATTTCAAAAATAAATCCTTCTTTTGCCGGCCACATTAAAATGGCCATAACCGTCGGCGATATGTTTGTCAAAGTCAGCCAAACCGCAGGTAGCGCCGGAAGAAAAATCGAAACCGAAACCGAACACATTCGGCAGGAAAAGGTGGAAAAAAACGGGTGCGAACTTTGTTTTTCGATATCCGCAACAAATGTTAAAAAAGAAAAAATTGAAGAAATCACTGCTCAAGCCATGAGCGTTTTTTTGGCGGCTAAAAAATTGGCATTTGAAAAACAAATTTAATATTGAAAAATCGAATGGAAATCAAAATGATCATGATAATTAGAAAAAATTAAAAATTGTTGAAAAAAGTACTTTGGAGGCATAAATATGAAAGTGTTTTTAATCGGCGGATTTTTGGGAAGCGGAAAGACGACGACCGTTTTAAAACTCATTGACAAATTGATTGCTGACGGCAAAAAAGTCGCCATGATTGTCAACGAAGTTGGTGAAATCGGCATTGATGGCACAATGCTTGAAACCGCAGGCATCCCCTCAAAAGAATTAACCGGCGGATGCATCTGCTGCACTCTTGTCATTAACCTCAGAATTACGGTGACCGAAATCTCTAAAATTCACAATCCCGACATTTTGATTATCGAGCCGACCGGCTTGTCTTTCCCGAATCAGATTCGAGATGAGCTTTTGGACATCAATGTGATGCTGTCATTTGCACCCGTTGTAACACTTCTTGATGCTTCCAGATTTACAACAGAAATGGATGAAATTCCAAATTTCATCGAACATCAGCTGAACGAATCGGAAATCATCGGAATCAATAAAATCGATCTCGTCAGTGAAGAGAAAATCAAAAGCATTGAATCGCTTTTGAAATCTAATTATCCCGATGTTTACACAATACGGATGTCAGCGGCAAACGATGATGCGTCCATTGACAAAATTTATAATTTGATCATACGCGAAGGCGAAGAAACGATCAGCAAAATTGACACACAGGGCCGCCCAAAACCAAAAGTGACGGAAAAAAAGAATTCGATTGAACTCTCAAACGTGACCAGGTATTCGGGGTTATACAACCTCTCCGGCAACCTGACCGTCAAAAGTGCCGGCACCTTGCTTGAAAATATTGTCAGTTCCATTGGAATGGAAATTACGCAAATCAATCCTTCCTTTGTCGGTCACATTAAAATGGCAATTAAAGTGGATGATACGTTTGTCAAAGTCAGCCAAACGGCAGGCAGCGGTGACAAAAAAATCGAAGCCGAATACATTCAGCAGGAAAAAACAGAAAACAACGGAAAATATGAACTACGCTTTTTGGCGTCCGCAACAAATGTTAAAAAAGAAAAGATTGAAGAAATCGTTGACCAAAACCTGAACATTTTTTTGACGTCTAAAAAGCTGGCATTTGAAAAACAAACCCAAATTAAGAAAACAAGGTCGCCGCCAATCCCTTATTTGAAATTCAAAATCAAAAAGCTGAAGAAAAAGGTAATTAGCTGGTGGGGCGAATAATTTAAAAAAAGACAAGAAAAAAAGACAGAAACATCATTCATGTCACGATGTTTCATCGTCATTTCATGTCAAGATGTTCCATTTTCATTTCATGTTAATTTAAAAAAAGACACAGAAAAAAAGGCAGAAGCATCATTCACGATGTTTCATCTTTATTTCATGCCACGATGTTCCATCTTCATTTCATGTCAAAATGTTCCATCTTCATTTCATGTCAAAATGTTCCATCTTCATTTCATATCAAGATGTTCCATCGTCATTTTTTCAGATTTTCCGAGGTAATGAAGGAACAGATCTTTTCCCCATCGGATGGCGGAATTTTCAAAGCTCATCATCGAATGGTTGTGGTAAATGCCGCTGTTGCTGAACAAAGAAATGGAAAAGAAATGATCCGTCACGACGGATGAGGCAATTTCAATTTTTTCTTTGCAGACGGAGATGCTGACGTTTTTAAACAACATGTATTCTTTCAAAAGATCGGTGTAATCTTCTTTGAAGCGCTCAAAAGCAAGCGGCGACAAAACGATTTCAATTTCAATGCCTTGTTTGGCGAGTCTCATGTAAGCGGAATGGTAAATGGGGCTGAAGAAGGATGAAATTTCATAAATGTGCCGGGATTGGAACAGATTTTCTTCAAACTTTCTTGGGGGCTCATACAAGCGGCTCATCTCAGGCTCCACTAAAAAACAACGTTTCAGCTCACTCAAACGGGACAGTATGTCGTGCGGCAAGGCAGACAAATTGTGTTCATCCCAATAATGCTGGTTTTCAGAATACATCTCAAGTGTCTCCAGAAGCGGAATCATTTTTTCGGAAATGACACGACCCATGACGGTGAGAGAATACAGATTATCAGAATAGATAATGAGACCCTGATTCATCAATAATTTAATCTGAGTCATGATGGCGCTTGTTGTGACATTGAGTTTTGTTTTGATCTCGTCAATTGTTCTTGGTCCGTCCATCAAATAAATCATCAAATTTTTTCTCTTTTCGGACAGGAAAAGCGTTCCGATCAATTCCGTTGTCATTTGAAATCTCCTCCCGCATTCCTGTTTAAATCAGAAAGTATTTTTTGGCAGGCACTTTTCGATTGCATTTTTTCATTCTTGTCATCCGCACCAATTTCTTGGTCGATTTCCATGTGCATTTTTTGACCGGTTCCTACATCAACGCTTTGAATGGAATGGTTTATGATATCTTCATCGGAAGCCACCGGCAATTTGATAATATAAATTGATCCTCCTTTGGGATTGCGCGCTCCGGTGATAAAGCCGTTGTGTTCTTGAATAATGATTTTGGCAACATAAAGACCCGATTCGGCTCCCTCCAAATGATTGGAATAGAAATGGCCGGAATCAACGAATGTGATGCTTTGGAATAAATATGGAAGAGATGATTCATCCAAATCGGGACCGAAATCGATGACTCTGATTTCAAAAAAGCCGCCGACAATGCTGCTTTCTAAAATAATTTTGCCGCCGACGGGAGAGCTGAGGCAGGCATTTTCAATAAGTGTTGTAAAAACCATATCCAGTCTCTCTTCACTTCCGAAAACGGGTGGGTATGAGGGGGAAGGATGGCGTTCTAAAACGATGTTTTTCTTTTGGAGAAGAAGAATCGTATTCAATGTCACACGTTCAAACAAATTTTTGAAATCAACGATTTTAAGTTTAGATGCCGGCATTCCGTTGCTGTCCATATTCAAATAAAGCATGGAATCAATGAGATGTTTCATGCGGTTTGCAAGAAGCAGACCTTCTTCAATAACATTTTCTTGTTGCTCATAGGACATGAGGAAAACTTCGTCTTCCATCAATTTGAGATATTGTCCCGAATTTCTGTCATCATAGCGGTCGATTTTCAGCTGAACATCTTCTAAAAATTCGCGGGAAACCGTGAACTGGGAATGCAGTTTGTTGTAATGGTCAGTCAGTTCGGCGGAACGCTCTTTAAGCGTCTCTTCCAATCGCTTCTTTTGAACAATTTCCCAAAGGTCGTGCATTAAAAGCGTCAGATGTAAAACATCACTTTCGTTGTAATCGGTTTCTCTGTTGCCGACGCCGATAACAATCACAATCCGATCGCCGTAAAAAATCGGGACATGCATATATCGATAAAGTGAAATATGACCCTCAGGGTACCCTTTTTTCAGAGAAGACGGAGAATTGTAGTTGTTGATAATCAACGGTTTTCTTTGGCGGATTGCTTCCCCCCAAAGCCCTGTCCGATGAACAGGATAAATATGGGTCCAACTTTGTTTGTCAATGGAACATTCTTTGACGGAATTTTTAGACCATGAGTGCATAATCAATATGGATTCATCGGGTGTCGGAAAAGCGATGTAGCCGACTTTGCTTTTTGTCAAACGAACGGCTTCTTCACGGGCATAATCAATGATTTCGTGAAAAGAATGCCCGCCCATTTTTTTCAGCTTGAGAAGCACTTCCTGACGATCAATGTTGAGTGCGGTTTCCTCTTCGGATTTTCGGCGATCGGTGACGTCAAAAAGCAATCCTTGGTAGTAATCGACATTTCCGTTTTTGTCACGGACAATAAATGTTCTCTGTTCGACCCAGCGGATCGGACCGAATTTGGTGTAAAGTCGGTAAATGATTGTGAATCCAAAAGCATCCGGAATTTGTGAGTAATGACTGAACTGTTTTTGAACATATTCCAAATCGTTAAGATAGATAATGTTTTCAAAACTATATCGTTTGTTGTTGAACTCTTCAGCGGAATATCCAAGCTGAATAATATTGTTTGAAATGTATTCAACAAACATCCCCGGGTCGGCACTGAATTTAAAGACGATAGCGGGACCGATGTTTAAAATACCTTCCAATTCACTGTGGGTATCTGACCATTTCATTGAACCACATCTTGGCGCAAAATAAGAAACATACATTGACAAAATTATTTCATTCATTTTCCAGAAATCGAAAGATAATACACAAAGAAAGGATTTAACTTTTTGTCTGAAAATCGCAGCCTTTACAATCGACTCTGGCTGCAGTTTTTTGGCATATGATATGCGGTTGCGTTTGCGGGGAGGCTGGCGGCGCCTCCGGCAACTCATGATTTTTCAAATCGTCTTCATAAAAAATTGTATTGGTTTTTTTCTTCACTTCTGAATGCTGTCAAAACCCATTTCAAAAGCAGATAAGTTGATATCCAAAAATTTGGGCGGAACCAAAGCACGGATGCAGTCAATGAAAGTTTGCTTTTGGAGCGGAATGTAATGAGAAGCTGCTCCAATCATGACAACGTTTGCCGCCTGACTGTTGCCGGCTTTTGTAGCAATGTCTGTTGCATTGATGGCTTTGACATCAAAAACTTTGGACAGTGCTTCAAGCATTTGAGAAACGTCCGGATACTTGGCTTTTCCCGTGGTCACCGTAAACGGATAAATCGGTTCAGTGTTCACAATAACAACGGCGCCGTCTTTCATCAAATGTGCGTAACGAACCGCTTCTGCCGGCTCTAAAGCAATCATTAAGTCGGCACCTCTTTTTGGAATTAATGAACCGTAGGCGCTTCCGATGCGGACATGATTTTCAACAGAACCGCCGCGCTGTGCCATGCCATGCGTTTCTGCGGCTTGAACGGCAATTCCTTCTGCAACCGCTGCGCGACCCAAAATATCAGACGCTAAAATAGCGCCCTGACCGCCGACACCGCAAATGACAACATCATATTTCACATCTGTTCGTCCTGTATTTGGGACACTTCCAAAGCAATTGTTGTTCATTCTTTCACCTCCAAAATCGCATTAAATGGACATATTTGAGCACAAACGCCACATCCGATACATTGGGAGTTAATCACAGAAATTGCCTTTTCCGAATCAAAACTTGTTGCGGGACAGCCGAAATTAATACATTTGCGGCATCCTTTGCACAATTCTTTTGAAACGACATATGGGTTTCTTTTGATGCCGATTTTTTTGGCAACAATCGCACAAGCTTGCTGAACAATCACAACGGAAACACCGTCAAAGGCTTTAGCTTCACGAAAAGCGTTTCGTGTCATTTCATAATCATAAGCATCAACGACGCGAATAAATGAAACACCGATGGCTTTACAAACCTCTTCCAAAGAAATCGGAATCGATTCAATCCCGACAGCCGTTTGTCCTGTATTTGGATTTGGCTGATGCCCCGTCATGGCTGTAATTCGATTATCAAGGATTGCAACCGTCATTTTGGACTTGTTGTAAACAACATTCATGAGCGAATTAATTCCGGTGTGCAGGAAAGTGGAATCGCCAATCGTGCAGCAAACGCCTTTCTTTTCACCGGCGTGCGAAATGCCCGAAGACATACTGATGCTTGCACCCATACAAATTGTTGTATCCACAGCACCGGAATGTATTCCAAGTGTGTAGCAGCCGATGTCGCTTGGGAAAATTGCATTTTTGCCAAATACTTCCTTAATGGCTTGAAAAGCCGGTCTGTGCGAACATCCGATACAAAGTGCAGGCGGGCGCGGCGGCAAAACAATGCTTGTCAATTCTTGCGGCAAAGGTGCCGATGTTTCGGCAGATTTCAATAATGCCGACTCACACTGTTCTTTAAAAACATCAGCCATAATGAAACGGCAGATTTCAAAGTTTAATTCATAAATTCGGGGCACTTTTTCTTTGCCGATGATTTCTGTTTGAATTCCATGCTGCTGCGCCAAAATGCGAACATAATCTTCAACAATCGGCTCTAACTCTTCAACAACCAAAACTTTGTCACAAGATTTTAAAATTTCTACAATCGAATTTTCAGGCATCGGGTAAGCTGTAATTTTTAGAAAAGAGGCACGAATCCCAAGAGCATGAAGCGCTTCTTTGGCATAAGTTGACGCAATACCGGAAGAGATGACACCGATTTTTGATTCCGGACAGATTTCCAAAACATTCCAGGGAGATTTTTCAAGAGCGTCAGCCATATCTTTTTGTTTAGACAAAAGAATACCATGTCGAACGCGTGCGTTATTTGGCATCATAACCCAGTGCGCCACATCTTTGACAAAATCAACGACATTGGAATTTTTCTTGAGTTCGCCAAGTTCTACACTGGATTTGCCATGGCTGATGCGTGTTGTCGATCTGAGGATGACAGGCGTTTCAAACTTTTCAGAAAAATCGAATGCAAAAGAAACCATATCCTTAGCATCCTGAACCGTGGCAGGATCAAAGCACGGAATTTGAGCAAATGCCGCATAACGGCGCGTGTCTTGCTCATTTTGGGAGGAGTGCAAAGACGGGTCATCCGCCACTAAAAAAATCATGCCGCCTTTTGTGCCGGAATAGCTCAGCGTCATTAACGGGTCGGCAGCAACATTTAAACCGACATGTTTCATGGTGACAAAAGACCGAGCTCCGGCAAAAGCCGCACCGATTGAAACCTCAACTGCCACTTTCTCATTGACAGACCATTCCATATAAAAATCGCGATCTTTGACTGTTCTTAAAATATCAATAATTTCAGAAGACGGCGTTCCGGGATATCCTGAAACAACCCCGACGCCGCTTTCCATGACACCGCGTGCGATTGCGGCATTTCCAAGCATATATTCTTTTGTCATAAAAACTCCCTTGAAATAAAATAATTAAACATGATACGAAATGAGATTAAAAAACGTTTTGATAAAACGGACATGGAATTTTTAAAAAATGATAAATTACTTAAAATAACCCGACTAAATGCCCCGCCAATGAAGGAAACATCGCGATTAAAAAAATGATAAATTTCTTAAAATACGCCGACAACAAATGCCGCTAACGCAAGAAACATTGCGATTTTAAAAAACTTGGATGATTTTGCATATTCTTTTTTCCGCAGCAAAACATCAATCGCATAAATGATACAAAAAATGCCGATTGCTAAAACATAAAAATAATGAATCGACAAAATATCCATAAAATAAGGCAGCGGGCAAAGAAAGATGGCAACAACACCGAAAAATGCCGCCAAATAAGCAGCCGACTTTTCACCATACCGAATGGGAAATGTCACAGCACCGTCTTTTGAATCACCCTCAACATCTTCAATATCTTTGACAATTTCACGAGCCGCTGTTGCTAAAAATGCCAAAAGGAAAAGCGGCATCAAAACGATAATTCCCTCCGTTCCGAAAAACGCTGCTCCGAACAAAAACGTGGATCCGGTTAAGTAAGAGACCGTAAAGTTGCCCAAAAGAATGGTTCTCTTCAATACTTTAGCATAGCTGATCAAAAGGACAATGTTGATCATTCCGATAACAAGTGCTTCTAAACAAATAAAATAAATAACGCCGATCCCGATAATGAAAAAAAGAGCAGCCAAATAAAGCGTTTCTTTCATTCCGATACGGCCTGACGGAATCGGACGATGGGGTTTATTGACGCGGTCAATTTTCACATCATAATAATCATTTAACATATTGCCGCCGGCTGTCACCAAAAAGACCGTGGAAAATATTTTCAGCAAACCGACAAAAGATCCAATATAATCGCCAACTAAAGAATAATCTAAAATGGAAGCCGTAATGAAAACAGCAACTAAAGCTGACAAGCCCGCCATGAGACAATTTTTGTATCTCATCAATTCCAAATAGGCTTTTACTTTAGAAATTACTGTCATTTCAAACGTTCCTTATTTTTTTTGAAATTGCTGTCAAACACTCTTTTATTATTTTTAAAGTTCAACTGTTATTTATTATTTTTAAAAGTTCAACTGTCATTTATTATTTTTAAAAGTTCAACCGCCATTTATTATTTTAAAAGTCCAATTGCCATTTATTATTTTTAAAAGTTCAACCGCCATTTATTATTTTTAAAAGTTCAACCGCCATTTATTATTTTGGAACAACGGCAAGCATACGATCCAATGCTCTTTTTGCCTTCATGCGAATTTCTTCGGGAACTTTCACAACCGTTGTTTTCGTCTCAAGCGCTCTTAATATTGATGGCAGTGTTGCCATTTTCATATTCGAACAATAAGCATATTTGGAAACGGGATAAAAAGACTTATTCGGACTGTCTTTTTGAAGCTTATGTATCATTTCAAGTTCCGTCCCGATCAAAAATTCAGACGCATCAGATTGAGCCGCATAACGAATAATTCCTGCCGTACTGAAAATACCATCTGCATGCTTTAAAACATCTTCTTGGCATTCGGGATGTGCCAAAAAAAGAGCATTTGGGTGAGCCTTTTTCGCGTTTATCACATCGGATTCACTTATTTGATGATGAATCGGACAGTAACCGTCCCACAGATGAATTTTTTTGTTTGTCAAAGACGAAACGTAGCGTCCCAGATTGCGGTCCGGAACAAATATAATCTCATCGTTGTCCAGAGATGAAACCACTTCCTTGGCATTTGCGGATGTACAGCAAATATCAGATTCTGCTTTAACTGCTGCGGAACTGTTGACATAACAAACAACAGCCGCATTTGGATATTTTTTCTTGGCGTCACGCAAAGCATCTGCCGTTACCATATCTGCCATCGGGCACCCGGCATCGGCTGCAGGAAGAAGAATCGTTTTTTGAGGCGAAAGAATGGCTGCACTCTCCGCCATAAATCGAACACCTGCTAAAACAATTGTTTCAGCATCTGACAAAACAGCTGCTTGACTGAGGGCAAATGAGTCGCCCACCATATCCGCAATGTCTTGAACTTCGGCACGGGCATAATTATGAGCCATAATAACCGCATTTTGCTCATCTTTTAAAAGAGATATGCGTTGAATGATTTCTTGAATATCCATAATTCATCACAATAAAATAAAACCATTTTTTAAATATTTTGAAAACGCCGACAGATCATCTTTTAAATCAAATCAAAATCTGCCGGATATTATATTCAAAATCGATGTTCCTATTAAACCGTTTCGGAAATTGATTAAAAATAAAAGCAAATTGTTAAATACCGAATTGAATCGGATCTGTTAATTTTTTCAATGTTGAAATGGCTGATAATGCTGCCAAGTAACTGGTTTTCGGATTTTGGGGAGACGGCTTGTTTTCAATAATCATTTTCATGTGTCCGAAGTCACCGTAAACATCCAACTCATGAATGTTTTCAGAAATCGTCGGGTCGGCAATTATGCGTACTTCCGTCTTTTCAAATCCAAGACCGCAGAGGCTGATTGTAGCACAAACATTCACATTTTTGGGAAAAGCTTTGACGGCTTTGGACGCCGCGCCTTCAAACAAGACCATCGGTTCCTGAATTTTGGAAATGTCAATCTTATTTTCAATCAAATAGGGAGAGCCGATTAACCCTGAAATTGGTTTTCTTGTCGTGACAGAAACAGAAGATAAGCCGGCAATTGACGCGGATTTTAGTCCGTCCGTTCCGGCGATCGCGCCGGAGGGAATATAAATCTTAGAATGATGAGCTAAAGCCGCTTTTTTGATCTCTTCATAAAAATCGGGATTTTGAAGAGCACCGACACTTAAAATCATTAAATTGCAGCCCTTGTTTAAAGCCGGCAACGCATACTTAAACACGGCTTCCTGTGATGCACATTCGACAATCAAATCACACGATTCCATGAGTTCTTCAGGCGTACATTTTTTTGGAGAAGAGGATGTTAAACGCTTTAAAATAATATTTACTTTTTCGTCAGAAAAATCAAAAAGACCAAAAAGTTGCGCAGGAATTAAACCGGAATCAATGGCCTCGCATATTTGTGAGCCGATAAAACCACATCCGATAACACCGATTTTAATAATATTCAATTCCTCCAATCATAGAACTCATTTTTATAATGTATAATTATCATTTCTTCGAGGAATTTCATCTATAATTATTTGATGATTCTCCAAAAGAAAGGTATTTAATTAAAATTTGAGTAAATTGGTATATTGGCTTTTTTGGAAGCATTTGAAATTTTGGTGTAAAAAATGATATTGACAAGAGAAATTGAACATTTTCTTGAGGAAGATTTAAGGGACAATGACATTTCTTGTACGCTGGTTCCCTCAAAAAATGTGAATGCTGCCATTATTGTCAAGAAAGAGTGTATTATCTCGGGAACAGAAATCGCATCCGCTCTCCTAAAATATATGGGTATTTCGTTTGAACAAAAAGTAAAGGACGGGGATGCGGCAAAAGCCGGTGAAATCATATATCGGCTCAACGGCGATTCAGTCTCAATTTTGCGTGCGGAAAGAATTGTTTTAAATTTCTTATCTCACTTATCAGGTATTGCAACAAATACACACGATTGTGTTAAAATAATAAAAAAAGAGACCGGGCAAAATAAGCCAAAAATTGCAGCCACCCGAAAAACAATTCCCGGAATCCGAAAATTTGAAAAGAAAGCCGTATTTGACGGCGGCGGCGACACGCACCGCCAAAATTTAGCAGATACTGTCATGATAAAAGACAACCATATCGAAATTATGGGTCTCAAAAACGCTTTTATCGAAGCGAAAAAACAAAGTTCGTTTACTAAAAAAATAGAAATCGAAGCGGATACAAAAGAACAAGCGCTGGAAGCCGCAAAATTGGGCGCAGATATTCTCCTTTTAGATAACATGTCACCGGAACAAATTATTGAAACAATAAAAATATTAGAACATCATGATGTGAGAAAAAATGTTCTCATCGAAGCCTCCGGAAAAATTCGTAAAGAAAACTTAAAAGCATATGCAAAAACAGGTGTAGATATTATATCCATGAGTTCGGTTATCAACGATGCCGGGTGGATAGATATCGGACTTGACATGATTGATTAATAAATGATGGAAAAAAATTTACTTGAATGAACAAATTAAATCAAAAATATTAAATAATTTATTTGTAATCATACATGAAGTTATATCATATCATTCAATAAAATAAACAAAAACAATAACAAAAAACAGTAACAATTAAGAAAAAACGGTAACAGTTAAAAAAATAGCAATAAATAAACAAAACCAGCAACAATTAAGCAAAAACAGTAATAAATAAACAAAACTAGTAACAGTTAAAAAAATAGCAATAAATAAACAAAACTAGTAACAGTTAAAAAAATAGCAATAAATAAACAAAACCAGCAACAATTAAGCAAAAACAGTAATAAAATAAACAAAAACAATATGAAGGGAATAAAATTATGAATATCAAAAGCGCGGGCATAAAAGTATTATTGGCTGCATTCATATTGTCAGCATTATTAATTCCGGCGTCAGCGGCAACGTATGATCCTTGGGTAGAGAGCGGCAGTGGGTACATGATTAATAATGTTTGTATTGACGTCACGGTTGGAATTAATGAAACTGATGTAGTAAATAACAGCTCTGCCCAAATAAGAGTATATGAATGGAAAGACAAATGGACAGAAGTCTATAATCGTAGCAGCATGTCTCTGGACGATTCTGTCAACTTTTCAGCATCGGATGGAAATTATAGCGTAAGAGTCCTTGATTTTAGAGACGGCATGCGCGGCAACGTTAAATTAGAAATATGGACAAGTGCAAATGTGACAAATAATGCCCTTGTTACGGGCGGGCACAATGAAGCCGTAGGTTCCGGAAAACCCGAATTAAAAATAACAAAAACAGTCACCCCTCAAAATATCACTGTTGGTGATATGGTTACTGTAACTGTATATGTTGAAAATACAGGGCAATATGAAGCAGAAAACGTAACAATAACCGACCCCGGTCTGTACCAATACCCTTTGACTATGGTTAACATCGTCACAAACAATAGCTATCCCCAATCATTCAAAAAAGGGGAAAATAAAACTGTTTTAGTGTATCAATTAAAATCAATGGAGCCCGGATCAATTACTTTAGCCGCCGCCACTGCAACTGCAACGAATAGCGTCGGAACACAATATTCCGGCTATAACAGCACGAATATGCCAAAAGTTGATATTGCAGAGATGTTAGCACTTGTATTTACGAACCAGATTAACAACGGCACAACTGTTGATTATTACACTCAGTCCAAGCTTCAGGGAACTTTAACCATCCGAAACATTGGAACAATACCGGCAGAAAATATTCATATTGATTTCCCGCTCCCTCCAAACGCAAAATTAAAAATTG
Organism: Methanimicrococcus sp.; assembly: GCA_009776675.1. The sequence goes on along the minus strand of WRNK01000008.1, from coordinate 474 downwards.
ATGGAAAAGAAGAAACCAGCGGATTGGATGACAGACAAATGCTCGATATTGATAGGCTTATGCCAAACAACGAAAGAATTATTACATATACGGTGACGGCAACTGCACAAGGATATTATGAAATTGAACCGTCATACTCTTATCTCTACAACGGCTCCGCCAAATCAGGTGAGATTGACAAAGTTTCGTACCGCGCGATTGGCAATTCCACAATTGCAGCTTTGCTAAATTATCGGTATTTCTTCGTGCTTCCGATTCTTTTAATAGCCGGAGCAGCCGTTTTCATTTGGAAGAGGTATCGAGAATACAAATTCTAAACAGATTCAATTTTAAAACTCAATTTAAAATTGAAACTGTTTTTTAATTTTGTAATTTCTATCTTTTCATTATTTATTGATAAATATCTTTTTAAGTGTTGAAAGAATATTTTATAGAAAAACGCTTACAGTAAATGGTCATTTTTGAAGAACAAAT
>WRNK01000007.1 GCA_009776675.1 Methanimicrococcus sp. | reverse complement strand
GGCGGAATTGTAAACAACATCTACGCGCGGACGGTCAACGGTAATTGTATTTCCTTTGCTGTCTTTAAATGTCAATTTAAACATCTCGTCATAATTCGAATCGCCTTGAACAACAGGTTTTGCTCCGGTGAAAACGCCTTGTGCGTTCCATGTTGGTTCACATCCGAGCAGATAGAACAAACAGGCTTCAAGCGTTCCTTCATCTTGAATGAAGTCAACGCCAAAACGCATGAACGAAACCGTTGACGGAAACTCGCCATACTTTTGGTAGTAATCAATCAAAAGCTGCTCCCCCATTACTTTTCCAACGCGCCATGCTGCCGGCGTTGAATAGGTAGACGGGTCAATTCCGTAGAAGTTTCTGCCCGTTGGGAGTACATGCGGATTCAAAACGGGGTCATTTCCGGGGGACGGTGAAATGTATCCGGCGGAAAGCGCGTTTTTAAGGGCGTTCATTTCAGAAGGCCCGCTGTCCCGAAGGGCGTTTCCATAATCAATGCGGTTGTTTGCCATCATCATGTAGGTCATCCGATCGTTGTACCATGAGCGGCCGGTGCTGGTGAATCCGACATTACTCGCTAACGCTTTTTCAACGTTTTCGTATGTAATTGAACCGGACGCTCTGACAGCGGTGACAAACTGAACCATGGCTTTTCTCATTTCGATGTCGTTTAGGTAGTCGCCGTTGGCGGCTTGGCGTGTTCCTTGATTTGAATCGGTTGTCGCCAGCGCAGAGGGGACGGAGAAATAGTAATAGAATTCAAAGAGTTCGTCAACCAACAGGTCGTACAAACTTTCGCCGTCAATATAGGTGTTTTCCCAAGCGGAAACAACGTCATCGGAGGTTGCATAACTCGTTGTGTCTGAAATAAATCCGGAGGGACCAAGCAGGAAGTAAATGATTTTATCTTCTTTGACTTGTGTGCTGCCGATTTCTTTTGTAAACACAGATTGCAAATCGATTCGAATGTCATCGGCGGTTGGTGTGACAGTGCCGTAAGACATCATTTTTTCCACAAACAATAAAATATCATCTTCCGTGTATTTGGAATTGATATCGTCGCTTGGGACGGCTGTACCGTTTGGATAGGTTAAGCCTTTGTTTGTTGTCGGGATACCGGCAACGTCATCAAAATAAGTGTCAAGAAGGACGTCGTCAAATCCTTGGCGGCTCCACATATTCCAAACCATCGGTGCAATTTGTTCTTCGTTAAATGTACCGTATGTATGAGTACCGTAAGACAAACTGTTTTCTTTGATGGCTTCTACGAAATTGTGAAGCTGGTTTTCCAAGAAGAGGTCGAATACGCCATTTTTGTTGGACGCCAAGTATTCTACAACATCATTATCTGTCACTTTGTTTATGTCGGCAGTTGTTACTTTGCTGACATCACCGCCGCGATACAGTTCTGCTGCAGTTTCTTTTTTATAGTTTTCAAACTGTGTTGGAAACGCGTCATTCCAGCCGAGTGCATAAACTTCTTCGGTGATGATTTGGCGGTAAGCGGTTAAAATCGCCGCATCGGCTAAGCCGGTTGCGGTTTGTTTTTGATAGCCTCTTATTGCCGTTTCCATATCTATGATGTTGTCATAAAGGCGGGTTTTAATCATCGGGGGCGTCAAGTGAGAAAGAATAACGGCGTTTCCGCGATATTCGGCTGTCAAACCTTCGCCGACGTTTGCAACGATGTAGGGATAGATGTTTGGAATGTCGGGAAGCAAAACGGGTCCCCAGTCATGTGTTCGATAAAGGCCGACGGAAGTTCCGGGCAGCCATTCTTGAGTTCCGTGTGTTCCGAAGTGAACAACAGCATCTGCTTTCCAGTTTTCATCATTGTAAAATCCGGTAGAGATTCCCGTTCCGGTGCTGTCGCCGGTTCCTCTGTTGAGCCAGAAGTAAACGGCAACATATTGGTGTGTCGGCGGCAAGTCGCCGCTGTGATATGTTGCGGAATCAAGGGCTTTGTTGCTTGCAAGTGCACGATTTGGCTCAGGCATCAGACGAACGCCGCCAAGTTTGATCATCGGGACAACAATATAATTTCGGTCAGCACCGCCGCCGATTTGGTTATCTTTGTCGTTCCAGATCATTCCGCCCCAAGCAGCGTCCGGTGAGTCGTCTGCAGGAATGGGCCCAAATGATGAAGGTTCTCCCCATGTTTGAATGAGAGACAGAAGCAGTGCCGTATCCATTGTGCCATTTCCGCCCAGTTCTTTTGGCGTAGTTTCATGTTCCAGCCATTTCAGATAATCGCTGACGGAAATCAATTCGCAGCCCCACCACGTATCAGCAGTATGCGACATATTGTCATCGTTGATATAGTCGATTCGTTCTTGAACCATCGTATTCAAGACACCGGGCGCGTAGCCGCCGACATTAATGCCTTGGGCATAAATCAGGCTGATTAGATTTTCTTCGTTTAAAATCAATTTTTCATCGGTGACAGAATAGTCAAACGAATAAACACCGCCTTGTTCAATCGTTACAAGCGGCAGTTTATCGGTTCTGACAGTGTATCCGTCCGCTCGAAGTTCTCGAAGAACGCCTTGGTATACCGGATCGGAAATCGGTACATTGGAATCGCCTGCTGTGACGCGTGCTTTTGCCCCATCGCCTGCCAAACTCCTCATGACGTTTAAGTAGTTGGCGCCGATGTCTTCTTTTCCGGGCGGGTAGTTGTAGTACATGATGGCGATTTCTTTGTTGGCGTTAGATGTTTGGTTTAAATTCGCCCAAGCAATCGCACGATCAGCAATCCATTCTTTATTTTCAGCATTGTAACCGATGAAATCAATCATGCCGTCAACATTTGAAGCGGAAGCCATCCATGTAAAAGTACTTGCAGGGATTCCGGAATTGGCGTCATATCCGGTTGTTTCGCCCCATCCGCCGCTACCGACGGCTTTAATGACGGGAACGTCGAGTATTTCCAATGAATCAACGCCGGTTGGTTGGTGCGCATAATTCAATGCCCAATTTTTCATAGAAATGAAACAAGCAACATGGCTGGTACCATTCACTGTGTCGTAAAAATAGCCATCTAGATTGTTGTAAGGTGCAACGCCTATCCCATCCGTTCCAACAACAACATTATAGCCTTTTTTTTCAATTTCTGAGGCAAGTTCCGCCATTTGCTTATTGTAAACATTAAAACCGAAAATTCCGATATATGGTTTATTAGGTTGATACCGTCCGCTTTCAGTTTCATACCATGCTTTATAGTCTTCGACAGTTGCAAAATATTTATTTGTAAGAGGATCCCAAATAGAACCAGATTCACGCGGAACAGCGGCTGATGTCGGAGGAGACAATCTCATAGGAACGTCAATGATTCTCATTGTCAAATTTAGAAAACCATTTACAAGTGGCGTTACAACATCTGAATCAAGTGTATTATCAAAGTTTAATTGTGTGTTACTGGATGTTCCGACACCAATTCGAATATTACTTCCTGACGGATAATTCTCCAAAGCCCGAGAAGGAACACCGGAAGGGGCTGTTGTTCCCATTCTATAAACAAAATATGTAGTAGAGCTTCCGGGTGTATATTGGAATCTTTCATTAAAAATGACATTTGTATCGCTATTAATTTCACCAAAGACATCCTCAAAATCTTTCAAAATTTCATCATTAAAAAATCCGTCAAAAAAGATGAGATCATAATCTTCTAATTTATTACTGCCCATATTTTTTTCAAAAGTGTCAACAGACCACCACTTTCCTGTAGTAACTCCGGTATTGTTATATACATCAATGTCCGGCGCTGTACCGTAAGAAACAACTGTTATTTTATCAAAATAGTCGCGATAAAGCATTCTATCAAGCAACTCAACGACACGATTGAACATGAAAACGCCGGAATATCGCTCAGGTCGACCTAATCCTTCAGCTTCCGGCAAGTCGTATCCAACATATAGTACATTTATTTTTTTAAAATTCATACCTTTATCTGTAAAAAATTTGAGAGTGTCTTGTGAAGCATAATTTTCAATTAAATGATAAACCATAAGCTGAGTCAAAGATCTAAATTCACCGGCATTATCAGCTGATATATTCGACACATTGACTGTACTATTTCCTTTCATGTAGAAATCTCTTGTAACAATCAACTCCAAATAGTCATCTTGAATGACATCGAAAACATCAGAACCCATTCCTTGTATTTCAATAAATACTAAATCTCTGTTTTGAGCGGTTGCTGCCGTTTTGGCTGTATTTAAGTCATCATATAAATCATCGTATGCACTGCCGTCAATTTTTTGAATGTATCCTGGATAGAGCATATGAAAAATAACAATATTTTGATTTTTAACAGAAACGGAAACCTTTCCGCTATCTCCGACACTTGTATTATTGTAAGTAATTGTATATCCATCATCAGAGAGGAACTTTTCTATCGCGCCTTGTTCATAGCCGTTAATGTAATGATAATTAATATTTGCCCTGTAATCAGAAGGAAGCGACAATTTATTGCGTTCATTGTAATAATAAGCGGACAAAACTTCAAAACTGGAACTTCCGCCGTACGTTGTGTCAGAAGGGTCAGAAAAACCAATATAAGTAATATTCATGTCTTCGGCTGCTGCAATTGATGTGGCAAAGAAAAGCAAAATGATGGCTGTAAATATCAATGTTTTAAAATTAATCATACGAATAACTGGTCCTATATTTTGATAATAAAATAAAAATGGATTGTAAAAGGGTTTTTTTTAATGTCATATTAGTCTCTTTTTTAATTTATGGGTGATTATATATTTTTTAAAAACTTTGAAAAAATGAGAAGTGAATAAAAAAAGGATAACGACAAGAAATTCAATCATGGTGTTAACATGATCAGTTTTTCTTTTTTATCACCGGATTCTCTTACGAATGTTGTGCCGAACTTTTTTAAAAAAACACCACCTTTTTAGAAAAATGGCACACAAATACTTAATTTAATGAAAAATTGCACACCGTGCAACTTTCCACCAGATCCCACGAAGGATCAAAACTTCTGTTTCAAAAGTTAAGACGCCATTCTGTAATTTTTTTAAACAAACGAAGGCTGTACTTTCGCACAGCCGTTCATTTTTTATTTATGGAGATCTGATTTCGTTTCAACGATTTGCCGCCTGATCCTTTTAATAACCACACATTCTGTTTCAGAAAGTTAAGGCGACAGACGATGCTTTATTTAATGAAGGGAGGCTGCACTGGTGCACAGCCTTTCATTTTTTTTGGTTGAATTAAAGTTATGAAAACTTTTCATTTTTTGCCGCCCGATTCAGCGAAGAATCAAACTTTTCGGGAAGGGCCCCAAAAAATTAAGGCGACACGATGGTGTTTTATTTGATAAATGAAGGCTGTGATGCCACACACATCCTTCATTTTTTTGTGACATGATGATTGGTCGCCCGATTCATTGAAGAATCCAACTTTTTTTTGAAAGTTAAGACGACACGATGGTGCTTTATTGAAGAAACAAAGGCTGTGATGTAGGGCAGCCTTCATTTTTTCCAATGGAGACTCAATTGATTTGTTCGCCGCCGAACGGAATTTAACCGGTTCTTATATTTTTTGCAGATATGTGGCGGCTCTGTGAATTCCAAAGACGTAACGGAATAAATGCATTTCAAATGCTTGAGAAAAGAAAAAAGCAAAATCGACAGAAACAAATTAATATCGTAACTGTCTTTTTATTTTGCCTTATGACGCTTCTGAGTGCTTCAATTCTCAAGCGTTTTGGGGCATGGTCTCAGTCGCGTTGGCGCGCGACCGAGACTTCTGCAACTTTGAAATGACTATTCTTTAATTTCGTTAGAAATTAATTGACTTCAATTTTTTTAGAGTTTTCGCAATGAATGTCTTGTTTTGGGTTTTATAGAGAGTCGATGTTATGCCTAAGGTGGCTTTTTGTATGGAAAGTAAACACACTTCTTCTAAAAATCGAAGATATCGAAATTTTGTTAAGAAGTAAATATTAATTGTCATTCATGTTTAAAAAGCCATTTATTTGGAGAACATTTGTTATCAAAATAGATAACATAAAGTAGGATCAATACGATTTTTTTTCAAAAAATAGATAAAAAAATTCTGTCAGAAATGAGAGAATAAATTGTTCTTGGCAAATTTACTTGAAGATGGAAATCATATCGTCGCTTCGCCCTGATTTTGAGATATTGCCATCACTTTTTTCAGATCGTCCAAATTGTCAACGAATGCTTTCAGCGTTTCTTGAATCATTAAATTGACTTTTTCATTCGGCATATGAATTCTAAAATCGGTTCGAATCCCGATGATCGGCTTATTTTCAGCATATGCGTAACCAAGTTCCCAAGCGGTTCCCGAATCTACATCTGTTCCGTCTAAGAAACAGAAGGAGATGAAAATAGAAACAAAAACATTGAATCTCATGACTTCGCTGAAATCATGGCAATTCATGTCAAAAAAAAGAGTAATATCTTTATATAAAAAAATCTTTGATTTTTAATAAAAACACATCTTGATCCGAAATCACGAGGATAAAATAGTTCATTAAATTTCATCGGCAATCCAACCATGTTCCTCCTCAAATTCTTCAATCCACTCAGCTAATTTTTGTTGCAGCAATACCTTATCCGGCAAATATAAACTGTATTCAGAAGCATAGATATTCGAATCTTCCGGCAAGGTTAGTTCTACGATGCTATCGTTTTTTTCTTTGCAGAGCAGTATGCCGACCGTTGGCTTTTCCTTACCGGTTTTGATAAATCGGTCAAAATAATTGACATACATCTGCATTTGTCCTAAATCTTGGTGTTTTAATTCTGTTGTTTTGAGATCTATTAGTACATAACACTGAAGCAGTCTGTTATAAAAAACGAGGTCGATGAAAAAATGTTGCTCACCAAAAGAAAAACGTTTTTGACGTGCTTCAAATAGGAAGCCTTTCCCAAATTCTAATAAAAAATGTGATAATTTGCTGATAATCGCTGTCTCTAAGTCTGTTTCAGAATATTCTGATTTTTCGTCCACTCCCAAAAATTCAAGCACCAGCGGATTTTTCATTATATCACGAGGTTTTTCAATCTTTTGCCCTTCTATTGCCAACCGCATAACTTCATCCTTGTTTCTCGATAGTGCCAATCTCTCATAAAGGCTGCTGTGATATTGCCGTTTAAGGAAAACAACGGACCACTGCTGTTTGGCGGCTTCCAGCTCATAAAAACGGCGTTCATCTTCGTTTTTTATCCGCATCAAAACTTGGTAATGAGACCAACTCAAAATAAAAGGGTTGAATTCGCTAGACATTGTCTGGCGAATTGAGGTAAAATTATCCTCGTCAAAAGCGCTCATCAATCGATGTTTTTGGTTATTTTCATTTGAGAATTTTTTCGGCAATGTTTGTTGTACAAAATCAGAGTAAACGCGATAAAATTGTCTGGCGTTTTTAAGGTTTCCTACGGAAAAACCTTTTTTGAAGCGGCCGTTTAAAAACTTAGACAATTCTAAAAGCATCTCGCTCCCATATTCAGCCCGTATCTTGCCGCCTTGTTCTTCCTCTACGATCATGCGTCCAACCTCAAAATAAGTAACACACAAGGTCAAGTCAGCAGTGCGTCCTACAAAACGGCGTGCTTGCTCGATAATTTGTGCAACACTTTCAAAAAAATCATTTGTAGTATTGTTGATTATTTTTTTCATCGTCTGCCCCCTCACAATATTAGATATCCCATCATCACTTTTTTCAAATCGTCCAAATTGTCAACGAATGCTTTCAGCGTTTCTTGAATCATTAAATTGACTTTTTCATTCGGCGTATGAATTCTAAAATCGGTTCGAATCCCGATGATCGGTTTATTTTCAGCATATGCGTAACCAAGTTCCCAAGCGGTTCCCGAATCTACATCTGTTCCGTCTAAGACAGCCACAACGATGTCACTCTTTTTCAAACCGTGCAGACAGCTCTGAAAAATGGCGGACTGGTGTTGGTCATGACGTTTTGTTTCATTGTCATTTGCATCTTCTTGGGGGAAAAAGACTTGAAATCCCATATTAAGAAGCATTTGCTGAATCGTTTTGTTATAATCCAATTCGGCTTTTGAAAAAAGAGGGCCGGCTAAATAAACTGTCACCATGATGAAAACTCCATTATGAATATTAGATAAGAATGAGCCATCTTCATTAACTTATCTCTTTTTAAATTTTGGTTATCACTTGAAAATGACAGAACTTTTTCAAAGGGATAAATTGATCATTTCGTCTCATATCAAAAACGTATTTGGAGAAGGCGAGTTTGATAAAAATTCAACTGTTGCAATTTTTGCAACAGTTCAAATGGACGATTTATCATGCTGGTGCATCGCTTAAAGATGTTTCAGATAAATGATACTATTCAAAAGCAACGAAAGATGATGAAATGATTTTGGTCTTTACGAATACAGGTTATTCACAGCCCGTATCTGTTCTTCTGTAAAATACGTTTTCTTGTCACAATTAAAGAGCTTATTATTTTTAATATCATCAATAACGGAATCGGAGACGCTTTCTCCGCCATACCATATTAAATGATCAATGTCATCAAAATGCTCTATCGTATAATGGCAATTCAATTTCGCAAAGCATGGGCAATCAAAAGGATGCTGCGGTTTAATCGGAACCAAAGCGGCTTCAGATCGCTTAAAAAACGTCTGTCTGAGATTTTCATGCAGCGGCTGAATTTCTTTTTTTTTGGACGTTACATTAACCAACTATATTTCTTTCGATAAATCCGGATTTGTTTTCTTATGAATCACAATCATCTGTCTTTTTTTAAGATTTGAGAGACTGTGATCGCAATATTCAGGCGGCATATAGCGAAGAACTTGTTTTATTCTAACCAATTTTTAATACCCCAATTCTTCGCGGTTTTCATGAGCATAAAGAAGGTTTCTCATCATGTTTAATTCTGCATCCAGCTCTTCTTTGGATATAATTTGTTTTTCTCTGTCATATCCAACGAACTTCCCGTTCTCATAAATCATCGATTCGTTGTAATATTTCTCCCATGCCGGTGACTGATGACTTAAGTCAATAAGCTCTAAAGCATCAGCATCTCCAAATATTTCATACGTTAAGTTGAGGGTATCTAACTCCTCCGCTGTGTATTTCGGAAGAGATTGAGCCAAAAGATTTTCATATTCAATAGGCTGCATATAAAGGATGTCCCACACCACAGGCCCGTACTCAAAAGCACAAAAATCGTCTTCAAAAAGCGAAGATTTGTGATTGACAAAATGGATGAGCCAAGAAAAAAACAGCAGCTTTTGGAGTTTGGCTTGGTCTGACCACGCCTGTGATAATGTAAAACACCGGACGAACCAGTGTGCAAAGTCTAATGCTTTTCTTCCCATTGAAAACACCCGAAAAACACCACAAATTGAATCAATTTATCCATTCATTTATAGGAACCGATAGAAAAATGACCCGTTCAATTAAGAATTGTTTTCCAATTTGTTGAAAAGCAGGCATTCTTGTTAAATAAATCTTTGGGTCATGATTTTGAACAAAAACTCACACAGATGCACGAAAAATGGGAAATTGTTTTTCCTCATCGGACGGCACAACTACATTTGTCTTCAAAGAACTGTATGTTTTTGCCGTCTGTAAATCAATCCTACGGCAAGATAACTATGCTGTTACATTACATGAATCTGCCGAAATTTTTAAAAACGAAACATTTAAAAAGCCTCATTGTTCTCTTTGCTTTTCGTTGCTTTATTTGTAAGCAACTTATGCTCCATTTCCTGTTTGGAAATCATAATTTGTTTTATTCATGCAAATGATTATGATGCAAATCCGGCGTATGAATATGTTCATGTGACATTTCTTCATGTGTATGCGCGTGGCTGTGCTCTCCCAAAACCGGCTCAGGATGTTCATGGTTATGATGTTCATCGTTATGGCTGTGGCGATGCTCATGCTCTGTTTTTTGATGAGCATGCAAATGAATATGCTTTTCGCTCACCGCAAAATAAGCGCCAAAAACCATTATGACAAAAGCAGCGATAAAGACCAAAGCCGTTTCCTGACCAAACAGCAATATGGAAAAACCAACGCCGATGAACGGTGCAACCGCATAATAAGCACTTGTCCGAGCCGCTCCAAGAACCCGCTGTGCGCGAATGTAAAAATAAATGCTCAAACCGTAAGCAAAAAAACCAAGCAGCAGCGCCGCAGAAATATAAAGCGGATTGAAAACAACTTCACGAAGCATATAAGAAATCAAAAGAGCCCCTAAACCGGAACCAAGACCTTTTAAAATCACAATTTGAAACGGATTTTTTAAAGAAAGCATGCGCGTACAATTGTTTTCAAGACCCCAGCAAAGACAGCCGCCTAAAACAAATAAAGATCCGATTGAAAGCGACAAATTGCTGAAATCATCCACAGACAATAAAATTCCTGAAAACGTAATCAGGCAGATTGCTATCCACATACGTTTTCCGACAGCTTCTCTGAAAAAAATCAAAGCAATTAATGCTGTGGCAACAATTTCAAAATTACTCAATAAAGAAACCGTGGCAGCTGTTGTCATTGTTAATCCGACCATCAACAAAATCGGCGCAGCAATGTCAAGCAAAATCATTCCGATAACATACGGAATTTCTCTTTTTGTAATCTTGGCCTCTTTAGATGATTTTGTTTGCCGGGATGTAAAAAAATTGACAAAAATCATACNAATGCCGGCACCCAAATAAACTAAAGCAGCCATCATTGTCGGCGAAATTTCTGCCAGCAAAAATTTTGAAAAAGGAACACTCACACCATAACAAACCGCTGCCAAAATTGCTAAAAAAACAGCTTTCTTCTGAATGTCCATCGTATCCCCCAAATTCTATTTTTTAAAATTTAAAACCAATTGCCGGATTATTCCTGAAATTTAAAATCAACTAAATCAGATTATTCTTGAAAATATAATAAGGTTGTGAAAGGCAAGTAATACGGTTTTTTTGATTTGTATGATTTTTTATAAAGAAAAGAAACAGACATATGAAAAAAAGAGCGGGAAATGAAACAATTTATATACTCAAATTATATACTCCCTTTAAAAAAGTAAGAACGGGACAAGGAAAAGAGTCGTTTCTGAAAAAATAAATCTGAAAAAAAAGAAAAAACAAAGATGAAGGTGAATTATAATAGTTGTCAATCACCAATTATCAATCAAAATTATCAATCAAAATTATCAATCAAACGAGAAAAAAATATGATTAAAGTAGGAATTATCGGGGCTTCCGGCTATACGGGAGAAGAATTGCTGCGGCTGCTTGCAGGTCATTCGTCTGTTGAAGTCGTATTGGCAACATCGCGCGCATCCGCCGGAAAAAAAGTTTCGTCGGTTCATGAAAATTTAAAAGGATTTTATGATTTGGCATTTGAAAATCCAAGCAGCGATGAAATCAAAAAGAGATGCGATATCGTCTTTTTAGCCGTCCCGCACGGAGCGGCAATGGATGTTGTTCCTGATTTATTAAAGGACAGCAAATGCCGAATCATCGACTTGAGTGCCGACTATCGGCTCAAAACCCCTGTCTTTGAAAAAGTTTATGGGATGAAACACAAAGCACCGATGGATGCCGTTTATGCCATTCCCGAAGTCCATCCCGAAATTTCAAAAGATTTCAAAGACCGGCTCATTTCCAACCCCGGCTGCTTTCCGACAGGCGCCACGCTTTCTGCAGCGCCCCTTGCCGCTGCCGGTCTCTTAAAATCCGTTATATTTGATTCCAAAACGGGAGTTACCGGTGCCGGAAATACGCCAAGTGCCATCTCTCACTATCCGAACTTGGCAGAAAATATAATTCCTTACAAATTAACAGCCCATCGGCACCTTTCTGAAATGATTCAAGAAATTTCCCGCCTCCAGCCGGGATTTGAAAATGTGTCATTCACGCCGCACGTCATTCCAACGTCGCGCGGCATTATGACAACCGCACACATCGAAACAGTTGAAAAATTAACAACCGCTGACGTGAAGAAGATTTATGAAGACTTCTATGCCGGTCGGCCGTTTATTCAATTTGCCGAAACGGTGCCTTCTCTGGCAAATGTTCGCGGCTCCAACTTCTGTCACATCGGCATTGAAGCAGACGCCCGAAACAACCGCATCGTTGTGCTTTCTGCCATTGACAACCTCGTTAAAGGCGCCTCGGGACAAGCCATCCAAAACATGAACCTCATTTGCGGATTCAAAGAAACCGAAGGTCTTTGGGCGCCCGGATTGATTTAAAAAAAAACAGGATTGGTTTAACCAAAATAAAAAAAGGATTGTTAAACAAAAAAAAGATTGAGATTGAAGATGAATGTAAAAAAGATTGATTGAAGATATGTAAAAAAGAAAGGGATGAGAGAATGATTCGTGAAATTCAAGGCGGCATCTGTGCCGTTGACGGCGTCAAAGCCTATGGTTTAAAAGACCGAAAAAAAGGACTGGCGATTATTGTTGCAGAAGGACCCGCAGCCGGCGTCTTTACCAAAAATAAGATTATTGCCGCTCCCCTGATTGTGACAAAAGAAAAGTTGGCGGCAAACGGCAACCGACTCGCTGCTGCCGTCATCAACAGCGGAAACGCCAATGCCTTTACGGGCGAGGCAGGCTTAAAAGATGCCAACGACATGGCAGACACGCTTGCCTCAAAACTCAATATTGATTCAAATCTGATTGCGGTCGCATCAACCGGCGTCATCGGACGAAAACTCCACATTGACATCATCAAAGAACAAATGGATCGCGTGATTCCCGAATTATCAAGCAGCGACGCCGGAAACGAAACCGCCATGAACGCCATCATGACAACAGATTTGGTTCCAAAAGGATGTGCCGTTGAAGTGGAAACAAAAGCCGGAACATTTAGAATCGGCGGCATTGCCAAAGGATCCGGCATGATCGAGCCCAACATGGGAACAATGCTTGGATTTGTTTATACAGACGCCGTTGTCAGTTCAAGCATGATTCAAAAATGCCTAACAGAAGCCGCAAACAAAAGTTTCAACATGATTGTCGTTGACGGCGACACCAGCACCAATGATATGTGCCTCTTAACCGCAACCGGCAAAACCGGTATTGACGCATCTCTGATTCAAAATGAATTTCAAGAAGCCCTCAACTATGTTTTAATCGACTTGGCAAAAAAAATAGCCAAAGATGGCGAAGGTGCAACAAAACTCATCGAAAGCACCGTAACCAGTGCAAAAACTCAAAATGATGCAAAATTGGCTTCAAAATCCATTGTCCGCTCCCCTCTTGTCAAAAGCGCCATTTTCGGCAATGACCCGAATTGGGGTCGAATCGTCGCCGCAGCCGGCTATTCCGGTGCTGATTTTGATCAAACCAAAATCTCACTGACGCTGACAGACGGCACAAACTCTGTCACACTCGTCAAAACCGGCAAAATCGTGGACAACAGCCCTGCCGCCTTAGAAGAGTTGAAAAAAATCATGTCTTCCAAAACTATTTACATTCACACGGATTTGGGAGCCGGAGACGAAAAAGCAACAGCATGGGGCTGTGATCTGACATATGATTATGTGAAAATCAATGCGGATTATACAACATAAGCAAAAAAACTAAAAACAATTTATTTTTCAGTGATGCCGTCATGATTGGAATCCAAAGTATTTGGAGTCTCATCATGGCTCTCACTTTTTATTAAATCAGTATCGTCATGAGTGGAATCCAAAGTATTTGGAGTCTCATCATGACCCTCGTTTTTTATTAAATCGGTATCTTCATGGTTAGAATCCAAAGTATTTGGGGGTTCTGCATGACCTTTCTTTTTTATGAAATGTTTGTGAACAGTTCCTATTAAAAAGGCAACGAAAAACGGAATGATAAAAATAGAGATGAATGCTGTGATAAAAAAAAGAATAAGCAAAATTATGCTCATAACTGTGCTTATGGCCGTTATCGATTCAATCCAATCTATAATTGCGGATGAAATGCCGAGAAACAATGCTATAACTCCTCCGGGAATGAATAAAATGAAGATTGCTGACAATAATACCAACATCGGAGTCCATGCTAAATTGCGAAGGCTTGGTCGAACTGTTCTATAAGCAGCATAGTAGCCCGCATATAATCCGCCAAGAATCGGCAAACACATTCCTAATAAATAGAAGGGAAAAAGTAGATTCACATTTTTTATGATCACAAGGGCAAAAAAAACGATGTTTGCCGCCAGCAAACACAAAACAATCTTTCCAACGCTTTTTCCATTATTTTTAAAGAGGGAAAATGAATAAAAAAACGAAGCAAGCGGAATAATAAAAAATGTCCACATGATTGGAGCAATGCCGACAGATTCACCAAATGCCACAGAAGTAAAATGGAATACGAACAATAATGCCATAGGAACTTGGATGAACCCGACACCATATAGGAAAACATCTATTTTTAAGCCATATTTTTTCTTAAAAACCGAATAAAAAATAATATTAACCGCCGGAATCAAAATAATGAATATCAAAGGCAAAAACAAAAGCATAGCGGGAGAATTTATGAAAGAAAAATCAATGTTGGAAAAATTGATATCAGAAAAATTGATATCAGAAAAATTGATATCAGAAAAACTGGCATTTGAAAAAATTATGGCGATTGCAAACATTGGCCAACATGCCAATAACAGCATCGGCGATGATAAAATAAAGCATTCAATCAAAGCAAGACGGCTTTGCTTACTTATGCTGATTATAGCACTACCCCCAAAAAATTAAAGCAATGGAACAAATGCACATGCTGTTTATCATTTAACCTCATTCAAAGGCAAATCAATAAAAAAGAGTGTTCCTTTTTCCTTTGTGCTTTCAAATTGAACCTCAGCGTTTAGATTATCCGCAAGAAGCAGGATGCTTAAAATGCCGACGCCGCGGTTTTGTGCTTTTGTAGAAAAGCTTTTTTGAAACATCCGTTCTTGAATTTCTTCGGGAATAAAGGAATCATTGTGAACCCAAAAGCGAATTTTGTCTTCGATCAAATTGGAACCGATTTGAACATTTCCGCCTTCTATTGTTGCTTCGACGGCATTTTTAACCATATTTACCAAAATACGGGAAATCAAAACTTTATCCGTTCGAATTGTGATTCCGGCATCTTCTTCAATTTCAATAGTCCGGCCTCTGGAAACGGAATGCCTTTTAAGTTTGAGAATGGTTAATTGAAGGATATCCTTTGTCGGCGTTTCAGAGATCATCAAATTCAATATATTATTTTCTGCCAACAATAACTGTCGATTATATTGAATTTCCTCAATCAGAGACTGGCACAGCTCTAGAGAATTAACAGCATACTTTTTCATTTTGACCGGATCGTCATATTCAACAATCATTTCTAAAAAACCCGCAAGTCCGCCGGCAGTGTTTAAAATATCATGTAAAAAAGCAGCTCTGTTTTGACTGATTTCCTCAGCGGACAAAATACAATGGGGTTTGGGAGAAGCTTGAAGAGTCACCTCTTCAGATGTATGAAAATGAGAATCTTTTTCCTTTGAAGAGTGGACAACCATATCCTATTCCAACCAATTTTAAAAATTTAATAACACACAGAAGTAAACTTATGCGATAGTATTATAAAAAGATTTCAGAAGACATAATAGACATAGAGAAGATAATATATTAAATGACAATAGTAAAAAAATAAAAAAAGGTGAAAAAAAATGAAAAAGATAACAGAAAGACGAAAAAATGAAAGGAAAATAAAGAAAAATAAAGAAAAAATAAAGGAAAAATAAAAAAATTGAAAGAAAAAATAAAAGAAAGAGAAAAAATAAAAAAATTGAAAGAAAAAATAAAAGGATTGGAGCAATGCCGACAGATTCACCAAATGCCACAGAAGTAAAATGGAATACGAACAATAATGCCATAGGAACTTGGATGAATCCGACACCATACAAGAAAACATCTGTTTTTAAGCCATATTTTTTCTTAAAAACCGAATAAAAAACAATATTTACCGCCGGAATCAAAATAATGAATATCAAAGGCAAAAACAAAAGCATAGCGGGAGAATTTATGGAAGAAAGATCAATGTTGGAAAAATTGAAATCAGAAAAATTGA
>WRNK01000006.1 GCA_009776675.1 Methanimicrococcus sp. | reverse complement strand
ATGCGGAAATCAGTCGTTTGTATTGGTCGATTGGCAATTATATTATCGCTGAATTGCAATACGAAACTTACTCAAAGTATGGGCAGCAAATTGTTAAGACACTGTCGCAAGAATTGACAAATAAATACGGGAAGGGTTATACCTATTCAGGCTTAAACCGAATGATCAAGGTGGCAGAGATTTATACCGAAGAAGAAATGTTTGCGACACTGTCGCAAACTTTGAGCTGGAGTCATTTCATCGAGCTTATTGCTATCAAAAACCCCGCAAAAAGGCTGTTTTACCAACAAATGTGCATGATTGAAAATTGGAGTATTCGAACACTTCGCCAAAAAGAAGAATCAATGCTTTTTGAACGATCCTCTATTGCGGCCAAGCCGGAAGAAATGATTCTTCAAACCCTGCAAAAAACAGATCACGCCAATTTAAGCCCCGATTTGATTTTTAGAAATACATATATTCTTGATTTTTTGGGCTTAAACGGGTATTTTTCCGAAAATGATCTCGAAGATGCTATTCTCAGCCAATTGGAAAAGTTTGTTTTGGAACTGGGACAAGGTTTTGCATTTTTGGAGCGGCAAAAAAGATTGTCTATTGACAGCACGGATTATTATCTCGATTTGCTGCTCTATCACCGCCAATTGAACTGTTTGGTAGTCATTGACTTAAAGTTGGGAAAATTCAAGCCCGAATACAAAGGGCAGATGGAATTGTATTTGAAATATCTGCAAAAATATGAGATGCAGCCGCATGAAAATTCTCCTGTCGGATTACTGCTTTGCAGTGAAGGCAATACCGAACACATTGAACTGTTATTGTTGGACGAAGGGAATATAAAAGTGGCACAATATCTGACGTCTTTTCCCGATAAGCAATGGTTTGTCGAAAAGCTGAATAAATCCATTGCCATTGCTCAACAAAATGTAAAATTAGAAATCAAAAAATCTTAAGCTGTAAAATCCCTCAACTTGCTGTGACAAAAAAATTATCTTCGTTTCTCACAATAACTTCTCGCACTTTCCACAAAAGCCTCCGCAAATTCCTGATACGATGCTCCATGAAAATGCGTATACGTCCCAATCGTGTTTCGAACCATCATCCCATCTTTTTGATTTTGAATCCCGACCCCCCGTGTGAGGGAAACGGCATATGCCATGTCATCGGATATGTCTTCCAAAAGAGAATGGTGAAATTCGTGTGCAATAAACGTGTTTCCCTTTTTCCCGATGGGCGTGTCTGCCTCAAATATGCCGTTTGTGTAGCTGACAACACGTCTGCCGCTTCCAAAAACAGTATTGCATTGAAAAATGCCGGCCATTTCAAATATCTCATCGCCTTTGGTTTTGCTTTTGAGAATCATTTTTTGTGTTAAATAATCCATTCCGGCAGACTCTGCAAAAATCGGCATTCCGTTTTCGGATGCGATTTTTATGGACTCTTTCATGGATGTGTTGTCTTCTAATTTTTTGGCAAATATTTCGGGCGTGCCGCCGCCGATGTAAACTGCGTCTACATTTGGCAGGACAGAATCGTGTATCGGGCTGAACTTAACAATTTCGCAGCCCTCCGCTTTAAGCAAATCCATATTGTCAGGATAATAAAAGTTAAAAGCTTCATCAAAAGCCACTCCGATTTTTGGGAGAGGAGCATTGTCATTTCTCTCTTTTTTTTCAAAACGGGTTTTTGCCGGAATTTCAAGAGGGTGGGCGGTATTTGCGATTTGAACCAATTTTTCCAAATCCACGCCTTCCGAAACATTTTGATGGATTTTTTCCAAACTTTTCATCCAACCGTTGTCGCTTTTTTCCTCTTTTTGTCCTCTTTGCCCTTTTCGTCCTTCGGGAACCGGAATAAGTCCAAGTTCCCGAGATGACAATTCAATATCGGCATCTCTTTTGATAATCCCGATCACCGGAACTTTTGTATAATGTTCAATTGCAGCAACGGCTTTTTCAGCATGGCGTTTGCTTCCGACATTGTTTAAGATGACTCCGGCAATTGTGACATCGGGATCAAAAGATACAAATCCTTTCACAAGCGCCGCACAAGAACGCGTCATGCTGCGGGCATTAATCACCATGATGACAGGACATTTTAAAATTTTAGAAATTTGGGCGGTGCTTCCGACATCCGAAAATGCGTCAAGCCCTTCAAATAAGCCGCGGACACCTTCGATAACGGCAATGTCGGCACCTTTTTTATCATTTTCTTCGGATCGGCAGGCGTGTGCAAAAACATCTAAAACACCGTCTTTTTCCATCAGATAGCCGTCCAAATTTCGTGAACGGCGACCTGAAATTTCCGTATGGTATTCGGGATCAATGTAATCCAAAGCTGCTTTAAAGGGCTGAACGGTGTAGCCTTTTGATTTGAGAGCCGCCAAAATCCCCATCGTAAGCGTCGTTTTTCCCGAAGAGGAGCGGTCTGCGGCGATTAAAATCCGAGGAATGTTTTCAATTGTCATGTTTTTCCTTATTTGCCTTGCTTTTTTTATTTTTTCTTATTTCGTTGCCTGATTATTTTTTATTTTTAATCGCTGTATTTTTTGGAAAGTTCTCTCAGCCGGTTGTCTTCTAAAGGTGTTGCTTTGGCACGCTCTTTGTTTGAAAATATGTCTCTTGCAAGCTTCTTGTAAACACGGGCGATTTCGGAATCGGGGGCTTTTTCAATGACAGAAAAACCATCGCGTTCACAGCTTTGAACCAACGGGTCTTTCGGGATATATCCAATCAGTTTGCTTCCAATTTCGCTTGAAAATTCTTCCGCCAATTCCTTTTCTCTGTCGGCGTTTCGGGAATTGCAAATCACACCGCCGAGTTCCATCCCGATTTTTTCAAAACCGCGGCAAATGTTGTTGGCAGCATAAAGGGGCATATATTCGCCGGACGTCAAAACATAAACTTCATTCACAAATCCTTTTTTGATCGGGGCAACAAAACCGCCGCAAACGACGTCTCCTGGGACATCGTAAATGATCAAGTCATTTTCTAAAAAATCGGGATAAATTTTTTTCAGTGTCTCAATGGCAACAATAATGCCGCGTCCGGCACAGCCGACGCCCGGCTCAGGACCGCCGACTTCCATACACAAAACACCGCCAAAGCCTTCAAAAATGACGTCTTCTCTTTGGATATTTTTCTTTTCTTTAATGGTTTCTAAAACGGTGGGTATGCGTTTTCCGCCAAGCAGCGTAATGGAGGAGTCGCTTTTTGGGTCACATCCGATCATCATCACTTTGTGACCTTCAAGAGCAGAAGCTGCTGCGATATTTGAAGCCGTACTGGATTTTCCGATACCGCCTTTTCCGTAAATTGCAATAATCTTCTTCATTGTTATCCCGTTTGTCATATTGTCATTTATCATATTTGCCATATTTTTGTTTTTGATCTGCAAAAACAGAACGAAGCGTTTCTCCAAATTCGGAAGGAACAATATGCGAAACGCCAAGCGTTTGGGGGTGCAGGTCAATTTCAACCATCACGTGGTGATGTCCCATTTCCTTTAAAGGAATAACTTGGCGGGGTCCGTTTGTGATTGAAAAAAGCTCCATTTGGGAAAATGCTTCCATATAAAGAGCGTGCGGAACACCTGCAATAACAGCCGCATCATAATTTGTGTATTTTTTGGTCAATAATTCTTTGACTTGATCGCCGGTCACGGCGTATTCATCAAGACCGCCGATGATTTCATGAATCGGAATACCGCGTTCATGAAAAGCTTTCATAATATTTTTGGCGTGCTCTTTAACGCGCGGAAGACCAACGTCCGTGTTTGTATTTGATAAAATGACAATGTTTTCTGCCATGCCTAAGGCGTCGGCGGTTTCATAAAGTGCAATCAATTCATCTGCAAACATATACGCCGTTTCTTTTTTAGCATTTAAGATACCGATTACCTTTTTGCCGCTTTTTAAAATGTCGATGAGGCGTTCTGCAACTTTATATTTCAAATCGCCGCGCGACGGCTCTAAATAATCTTTGCTGGCGGCGCCGTGCCGAATTTCAACATTGGTGGCTTCTTTGAGCAAATGGCGTTGTCTTTGGAGTTCCTCGTCTGTTATCATTCCGATCCGTGCAGCCGGTTCTAATACGGATATAACGCCGTCGGTGTTGTTGGCGTATCCGGCATGCGTTTCAATGCAAATAATATCCACGCCTTTTGGGGCGTGTGAAACAGCGTCTGTCAATTCTTCGCCGATGATCATGCTGGTGCACGTTCCGACAATTGCAATCGTTTTTGGATCAAAAAGCTCTATGGCTTTATCAATTGTTTTTATCAGCTTTTCAAGNCCNCCGAANACGAAATCGTTTTCATTCATGGCACTTGTTAAAACACGNAGGCGGTCTTCTTCAAGCAGCCGGGCGTGCTTAAATGAACAGCCGGGGGGACCGTGCAGGATTGCAACGTCCACATTTAAGTCGCGCAGTGTGTACAGTGACGCCACAATTGAGCTGGGCCTTGGGTGAATAATTAATTTTTCATTCTCACTCATTTTTTAACCTGTTTATCTGAAACATTTGACGGCGGTGATGACGATGTCGTCATTTTTTGAATCGTGAAGCGCTTTTTTAAGTCCGTCTTTGAATGTGTCTGCAAAAACGACATTCTCGATGATGTCATCATCGCTTTCTTTTTGTAATTCATTCTGTAATTTTTTTTGTGAACTTTTTTGTAAACTTTTTTGCAGCTCTTTTTCTCCTGCAAATTTTTTAAGACGCTCGCCAACGAAAATGACTTTGCAAAGGTCTTTTTCATATGCTTTTACAAGTGCGGCAACGCCCGTGGGCTCCAGTCCTTCGCAAACGGTTTTTTCTTCTTCGCCGATGACGAAATAAATGTCTCTTTTGACATTTGAATCGTAATAATCGGATTTTTTGTCCAAATATTTGTGAATCATGTAATCCAGTGCGGTTTGTGCAGTTTGGATGGTGAGTCCTGAACCGGAGTTGTCCATGACCAGGCGGGTTCCTTCTTCGTATTCGTGCATGCGGCCTTCGATACCTGAAAATGACTCAATGGCCTGTGTGATTTGCTGCTCTGTGACGCCAATTTCAAGTGCCGCTGCGATCGAGGCGGAAAGTGCTGTTCTGTAGGAGAAAATGTCATATCCGGGGGACACTTTTGCTCTGAAACAAACATCGTTTCCGGAAGATTCGACGTCAACGGTTTGCTGTCCGTCTTTGAGTTTGGAAATGTTGAGATAAACGTCGGTGGGGACTTCATCTTTGGCTGCATCGCCGGTGTCGTCATAAACCACAATTTTTTGATTGCTGCGAATATATTTCTTGACTTTTTCCAGATCGTGATCGTTGACAACAAAAATACTGTTTTCTTTGGAGCCGCTGATCATTTTTGTTTTGGCGGTGGTTGATGTGATCGTGTTGCCGGCAATCGTGTATTCGGGATCAATTTCTGTCAATATTGCGATGTCTTGGGCGCCGGTGAATCCAAGCGATATTTCAAAAATAAATGTGTCGGGCTTAAATTTGTCAAAGGCGATGTCAATGATGTCTAAGATGTGAGCCGGCGTGATGCTGACGCTTTGTTCAGTGTGTTTGACTTCATTTTCTTCCCAATACATCAGTCCTTTTGAAGTGTGTGCAGCAATTTTGCGGTCTGCAGAGAGCATTTGTGCTAAAAGGACGGCGGTGCTTGTTTTTCCGCAAATGCCGGTGATTTCAATGAGGGTGATGTCATTCAGCCGGCGATCTGCTCGAAGCAGACGGCCAACGATTTCGTGATGAGAGATGATGGGAATTTCGAGTTGTTTTGCCTTTTTGTAAAACGGATTTAGGGGGCTGAGATGAATCGGAAGACAGATAATTTCAAAATCTTCAGCACCCACGAAATCGGGATCATTTGACATTTTTAAATCAAACTTTTTTTCAAGCTGTGCCAAATCCATTTTGCCGTATGTATCAAAAGCAGTAACAGAAACGCCGCGCGAAGCCAAATGTTTTGCAATCGTCAGCCCGCCATGGTTCAGATCAAAAACAGCCACTTTTTTCCATGGTATCTCTGAATTAGGCATATTGATTTTCCTTTCTTTTATCGCTCAATCTGTCGTTGTGCGTTTCACAATTTTTTGTACTTCAAAAAAGGGGACTTCATTTAAAACATTTTTGTAATACAAATAGGTATGATTTGTAACACTCATTCCGAACAGAATCCAATTAAAAGCCGGCAGCAATCAGGCACACGAATGGCCGGCAAACGAACAACGCGAAGGCAGCAACGGCAACATCCATCGGCAAAACAGATTTTAAAGATTGAAAAAATGAATTTACAAAAACAAACAAAAATTTTGAGCACCCTCCGTCAGTACAATAAATAAGTGTCTTAAATATTTTCTGCTTTTTTATTTCACTGTTTCATTGCGATTTGCAGTTCCTTTTTCAATTCTTCTTCGGTCGGCAGGTACAGCAAATATTTTGAAGCAAATATTTGGTTATTGTCTTCCGGTAGTGTATAACGCACGATTGATTCGCTTTTGTCGGCACACAAAATAATTCCAATAGGAGGACTGTTTCCATCATTTATCATTTCGCGAGTGTAATAATTGACATACATTTGTATCTGTCCCAAATCTTGATGTGTTAAATCGTCCATTTTCAAGTCTATGAGAACAAAACATTTCAAAATATAATGGTAGAATACCAAATCAATATAAAAATCGCGTCCGTCGAAAGAGATGCGTTTTTGGCGGGCGACAAACGAAAAACCTCGTCCCATTTCCAGCAAAAACGATTGCAAATGTTCAATGATTGCAGTTTCCAATTCACTTTCATAAAGTTCAGGCGAGGGTTTTATGTCTAAAAATTCCAAAACAAAAGGATCTTTGATAAAATCTTTTGGTTGAGGAGGAGGGGCGGTTTTTTGTATTTCGGCGGCGACAGCATTCTCGTTTTGGCTTACAAGCAAACGCTCATAAAAATGGGTGTTGATTTGTCTTTCTAATTGTCGGGTACTCCAATTTGATTTTATACATTCGTCAATGTAAAAATTACGCGCAACATCTGTTTCCACTCTCATTAGCAATCCGTAATGTGTCCAGCTCAATTCTGGACGCACTGCGTCCAGAATTGGAAAAGTCAAGTAAAACTGCCTGATTTTCCACAAATTCGCTTCAGAAAAGCCTTTTCCAATCGTATTCGACAAATGTTGCGATAGATTTGCAATCAGGTAATCGCCGTAGTTGGCGCGGTTTTGTCCTTTTTGCTCTTGTTCAACAATACGTTTGCCTATTTGCCAATATGTTTGAGACATAATTGTATTGACAGATTTGTAAGCGGTATTTCTTGCTTGTTTCAACAAATTGCTGATTTCACTATAAAAGGTATTTTCATTTTTTAGTAATTCGGACATTTTTGTCAACCCTCATTCTCAGGTGAATGCTTGCCCAAGTAAATTCTCTACGCAGTGCGTAGAGAATTGATTGATCCGGAAAAATTGTATACTTTTGCCATCCATTAATCAATCCTTCGGCTAAAATAGGAAAGCTGTTGAATAGTGCATGAACTTTCCGAAATTTTTAAAAACGAAAAGTTTAAAAACTCTGCAGCCGGTATTCAATAAAAAAGTGCATAACCTCAAAAAATAAACATTTAGGTATCCTCTATTAAGATATGCTTTTTTTGACTGAAAAAAACAAAAACCGTTATCCAAATAAAAAAATTACCCAACCATTTTTTCCATTCGGACAAGAGCTTCTTTAATACGCTCTTTAGATGTTGCATAAGAAATGCGAATACTGTTTTTGCCGGATTCTCCAAAAGCCACGCCGGGAGAAACGGCGATGTGAACTTCTTCGAGTAATTTGTCGGTGATTTCTTCGCCGGATCCAAATTCGCTGACATCAGGATAGGCGTAAAAGGCACCTTCGGGCATGGCACATTTCAATCCCAAATCATTCAATCCTTTGACCAAAATGTTGCGTCTTTCTTCAAATTCCTTTCTCATATGAATTAAAGCATCCTGCGGTCCGGTTAAAGCTTCGACGCCGCCGTATTGGATAAATGTTGTCACGTTGCTGATCGAATGACTTTGGATTTTTTCAAGACTCGGAAAAATATGATCAGGGACATTTAAGTAACCCAAACGCCAGCCCGTCATCGCATAAGCTTTTGAAAAGCCGTTGACTGTAATTGTGCGGTCAGCCATGTTGTCTAAAGAAGCAATACTGATATTGTTTTTTCCATATGTGATTTTTTCATAAATCTCATCGGACATGACAAGAAAATCGTGGTCAATTGCCAAATCGGCAATTTCCTGAATACAGGATTTATCATAAACGGAACCGGTCGGATTGCATGGTGTGTTTAAAATAATCATTTTTGTTTTTGAAGTGATGTATTTTGAAATATCATGAAGCGGCTGATAATTATTATCCGGATCAGTCGGTACCCAAACGGGTTTTCCACCGGCCATTTTGACACAGGCTTCGTAAGAGACCCATGCAGGGTCAAGCAGTAGAACTTCATCGCCGTCATCAACGACCGTCATCAGTGCTTCAAAAATCGCCAGCTTCGCACCTTGCGTGACCATGACATTCTTTGCTTTCGTCGGGATTTTGTTTTCCGTTCTTAATTTTTCGGCAATCGCTTCTCTGAGTTCGGGAATTCCGGGAACTGCCGAATAATGGGTTTCGCCCTTTTTCATGGCACGATAGGCGGCTTCTGTGATATTTTCAGGCGTATCAAAGTCCGGTTCGCCCAATGTAAAATTGATGACATCCACACCTTTAGCACTTAAATCCTTTGCTTTTTTTGAGTATTTCAGCGTTGCCGATTCTTCAACTCTCTCTAATCGTGCAGATATCATGTATGTCTCCTGTCATGTTAAATTTATTTTTAATGAATAGCAATCAAGTTGTTTGAAGTATTTTCATTTTATATTTTTTTTATTTGCTGTATGTTAAACGCGCTGAATCATCTTAACGGCAGCTTCAACGGCTCTTTTGGCATAATCCATTCTTTCCATGGCTTGCATTCTTGTCATGCCCGGACCGGAAATGCCAAGCGTCACCGGCTTTTCGTATTCTATTGATAAGTCGGTCATTTTACGCGTCACTTGAGCCACAACAACATCATCATGGCGTGTATCGCCCTCAATCACGCAGCCGATGGTGACAACGGCATCGATATTTTTGTCTTCGCACATTTTTTTAATCGCAAGCGGCATATCATATACGCCCGGCACGTAAATTTTTTCAGTCACTTCAGCACCGAGGAATTTGGCATGTTCTTCACCGAGAATTTCCATTTGATAAGTGATGTCTCTGTTAAATTCAGCGACAACGAATCCGATTTTAATTGTCATTTGAGTACTCCTTTATTATTTTTAACCCATTTTTTCTTGCATTTCTTTTTCAGGGAAACCCAGCACAGTTCTGTCTATGTATTTTCCTTTATATCCCAGTAATTGAAGAATTACTTTTCCGAATAAAATTGAATATGCTGCGTCATTTTTTATCAGGTCATTAATCTCTTCTTTTTGAAATAAATCTCCATGCGCAAAAGAATGTCTTTCTTTAATTGCTTTTTTTTCAACATCTCCATAGGACAATCCAATCTCATCAAAAAATACAAAAAAACGTTCATTTACTCCCATTTGATTCACATTATACATTAATTTATTTTTTATCTTTTCTTTGTGTTGATTTTCTTTGAATATTTCTAATATCGTTTTAATTATTGGAGACATCTTTTCGTCATATATATCCTGTGGCATATATATTGCACCCGTAGGTGATTTCGTTTTAAACCAAGCTTTCATTATCATCTCTAGCCCACTCGATAATATTGGTAATGCTTCATCTCTCGGAATCGTTTGGGAAAACCAATATTTCATAAGAGCTTCTCTTATTGAAAATTTGGTTCGAATTTTAATATATTCTGGCAATAATTCTTCAAATATCTTTTTAAAAATCTTTCCATCTTCTGCGCATTTCATTGGAATTAAATCAATCTCTGGTTTTGAACATTCGTTATGTATGTTGAAAATATTTGGATTACATGCCATTGCTTCTATTGTGCTACCCTTATCGTCGTAATATGTATGCCCAATTAATGAAACCTTTTTTCCTATCAAGAACCCAAAAAATTCTGCAATTGCCTCGCGGATGTTTTCATCTGGAATCCCTCCCAAATCTTCACGGTATTCAATTGAAATTTTTTTCGACCAAGTCGGTTCAAAATGATCTTTAATAGGAGTTATAATAAATTCAAAATGTTCATATTTTAAATGTATTGTGTGATAAAATCCACCACCATCTCTTTCATATCTGTCTTCAATATTTCCTTTTTTACATATTCGTACATTTTTTATTTCTTCGCATGCATTGTCTACTAAATACCGAGGGCTATGAGGTGCATTTATATACCATTCTTTTAAAACTTTTTTTGATATTTTGTCATTGTTGTTATATTTTTTTATTTTGTAGGTTGTAATAGAGGCTTTATTTTTTGTGGTATCTTTTAATAAATTGTGCTGCTGTTCGGGAGATTCCACATAACATGGATTTAATTCTACTGTACTCGAACCTTTCGTCCCCTTTATACTAACATATTCAATTAATTTTCCTACTTCTCCCTCTTTTTGTTGGTCAAAAGGTAGTAGCGTAAATCCTCTTGCAGATAGTGGCGTAAATCCTCTTGCAATTGCAGATATTTTATATTGTTTATTTCTTTTGATTTTTATGCTACTTATCCACTCCAAAGGAGTTTTGTATTTCTCATAATAATTTTCAAAATCAAAAGGTTCAAGGATTTCAATGGGTTCAGCTAATATTTCCCAATTACAATGTTTCCAATAATCTTCCATTTACACACCATTTCAATTTATTAGCCTGTTGGCTTTGCATCCTCAAATCCTTCTCTTTGTCCGGTTCCGGCTTCCTTTATCATTTTATCCGGAGCGGTCAGCATTTTTACAACATTTATGGCATGTTCTCTGGAGCGCCTGTCCATTAAAAAAGCCAGTTCTTTGTCATTTTTTGCTTCATCTTCGTGAACAAAGACTTCGATGATATGTGTATTTGTCATTAACTGTGCCATCATAATGCCTTGAGAGGCTTCATGGGCACAAATTTTGTCCTGCGGCTGCTTTCCGGGCATTCCAAGAACCATGACAATGTCGCATTTTTGCTCCTCAATGAGTTTTTTTGCAGCAACAGGCAAGTCTTTAATACCCGGTACGGTCACACGAATCATTTTTGCGGAAATATTGTTTTTTAATTCATCAATTGCGGCGGCACCCATATTATATCGGGCAAACGTCGTATCCACAATTCCAATTGTCGGCATATCTCAAAAAAAGAAAGATAAATAAATAAAGCTATTCATTTGAAAACATTTGTGATTATATGATGTAATTGTGTGTTGGATTGCGTGTTGTATTGTACGTTAGATTGTGTGTTGGATTGTGTATTAGATTGTATTGTTTGTGAGGATGAATTTTTTGAGCTGACGAAATATGAAAGCCATTATTTTAGACGGTTACGTTGATGAACCGGCCTGCTTTGGTGTTCCGCCTTACATTTCTCCGTATCCGCGTTATGCAGCGGGCGCTTTGATCGACAGCGGCTTTTTAAAAAGCGATATCCGTTACTTTACAATTGATCAGGTTCGCTCTTTTGGCAAATCGTTTTCGGATTTGTTTAAGACGGCGGATGTTCTTATTATCATTTCGGGGATGACCGTTCCCGGAAAATATCTTCGTGGAACGCCGATTACGGCGGAAGAAATTCAAGCCCTCTTTAAAATGGCCGGAGGGATTAAAATCCTCGGCGGACCCATTCGTCTTGGATATTCTAAAGAAGGCGGCATTGCGGCAACCGGTCTTTCCTTTTTGCCGGAAGATGTTTTTGTTGCTCAAAAGGATGTGGAAAGTTTTATTTTTGATTATTTTTCTAAAAATGTTTTGTCTCATCGTTATCGAACAACGGATGAAATTGCGCGGTGGTCTAAAAGCGGGGCATTTATTGTTCGGCAGCATCCTGATTTTCCAAACATTATCTGTGAGCTTGAAACGTACCGCGGCTGCGGACGCAGGAAGCATTGTTCTTTTTGTACGGAATCGTTTTACGGGCGTCCTGATTTTAGAGAAGAAGAGGATATTATTGAGGAAACAAAATTGCTTTATCAATTGGATGTCCGCCATTTTAGGATTGGACGCCAGCCGGATCTTTTTGCTTATAAGGGCATTGATGTCGGCGGACCGATTTTAAAACCAAATCCTGAGGCAATTGAAAAGCTGTATTCCGGCATTCGCAGTGTGGCGCCGAATTTAAAAACGCTTCACATGGATAACGGCAATCCAATTACGATTGCAGAATTTCCTGAGGAATCGCTTCAGATTTTAAAGACGATTATTCAATATCATACGTCGGGGGATGTTATTGCAATGGGCATTGAAAGTGCAGACCCCGATGTTATTGAGGCAAACGATTTGAAAGCGACGCCGGAGCAGGTTTTAAAAGCGGTTCGCCTTGTCAATTCAGAGGGAGCGGTTTTGGGCAGCAACGGGATGCCTGAAATTTTGCCGGGGATTAATTTTGTTTACGGGCTTTTGAAAGAATCAAAAAAAACGTATGCTTTGAATTATGAGTTTTTGAAAAAAATTTATGATGAGGGGTTAATGGTCCGTAGAATCAATTTGCGTCAAGTGATGGTTTTTCCAAACACTTTGCTTTCTGACGAAAAGGTTGCGGATTTCAAAAATGAAAAACTGTTTCGCGCTCATAAGGAAAATGTGCGTCAAACGATTGATTTGCCGATGCTTCGTCGGGTTGTTCCGATTGGAACGGTGCTTAAAGACGTTTTTATGGAAGCTGAAGAAAAATCACCTAAAACGCTTTCATTTGGGAGGCAGTTTGGAACATATCCTCTTTTGATTGCGGTTCCGACTCAAATGGAATTAAACCGTTTTTATGATATTCTTGTGACCGGACACGGATTTAGATCGGTGACGGGGGTTTCATATCCTGTCAATATAAACGCAGCACCTGTTTCTCTTTTAAAAGAACTGCCGGGGCTTAATAAATCCATGGCGGAAGAAATTGTTTTAAAGCGGCCATATCAAAATGAAGAAGAGATGCTGAAAAAGTCCGTTCATGGGAAGTTGATTTCAAAATACGTTTGTTATGAATAAAAAAGAAAGAATGTTTGTTGAATAAAAAGGCAGCATTTTGTATCAAGTCAACCAAACACGAAACATCATTTTATATAATCAATAAAAACGGGGGGTACCGTTTTCTCCAAATCATCAAACGCTTTTGAAGAAAAACGTACCCCGTATTTGAATCATTTTGAGAAAAATGATGTTTCGGATTTTAAATAAAAAACAAAGTCAAATTTCAATAACCCTTTCTACCAAAAACATCCAAACCCCCTCAAATTTTGTTTTCAGCAGCGCAGCGAATGAAAGCAAAATTTGAGCTTTTCTTAAAAAAAAAGAATATTGCTTTTATGATTTCTGTTATTGATTTTGTGTTTCGGTTGCGGGGATTGTTGCTGCCGTTCTTTGTGTTGCTGTTTCTGTGATTTCTGCCGTCATCTCTAACTCAAAACAAAAAAAGACAGTTTTGTACTTTTTCATTTTATTTTTATGGGTGTGAATCCGTTCGATTCAGTCACCTTGGGGCGACTGATCGAACTGGTGGTTGATTTGGGTTTTGTGATTAAAAAAATCGGTTGTTATGATTAAAAAAAATCGGTTGTTATGATTAAAAAAATCGGTTGTTATGATTAAAAAAAATCGGTTGTTATGATTAAAAAAAATCGGTTGTTATGATTAAAAAAAATCGGTTGTTATGATTAAAAAAATCAATTGTTATGATTAAAAAAATCAATTGTTATGATTAAAAAAAATCAGTTGTTATGATAAAAAGATCAATTGCTGTGAATAAAAAATTGTTTGTTAATAGAAAAATAAAGAATCGGTTTTTTATTTTACCAATTCACTTGATCGAACCAATGCAATCAAATCGACGCCGATTTCTTTTAAGGAGGCGGCGGCACCGGATTCGCGGTCGACAATGGTTATGACTTTGGTGATTTTGGCACCGTCGGCTTGGAGGGCGAGGATGGCTTTTTTAACCGAACCGCCGCTTGTTGTCACATCTTCCATTAATATAATTTCTTTGGATGTGTCCGGCTGCCCGATGTAGCGGCTTTTTGTTCCGTATTCTTTTGTTTCTTTTCGGATAATCAGTAGGGGGCATAAGGTTTCTAAAGAGACGGCGGTTGCAATCGGAACGCCGCCGAGTTCAACGCCGCCGATGATGAGTGCGTTTTTATCGATTGTCATTGAGTCGATGAGACGGCTGATGTAGCCTGCAACGATTTTTAATGTTTTGGGGTCTGTGCTTGCTTTTTTGATGTCAATGTAAAAACTGCTTTTTTGACCGGAAGATAATGTAAAATCACCAAAAGAGACGGCATTGCAGTCTTTGAGAGCCTGAATAATTTCAGTGTTGTCCATGTTATCCATGTTATCCATCATTACCTTTGCTTATGTTTTGCATTTGTTTAACATCTGTTTTGCATTTGTTTTTAACGCTTTGCGATTTCTATTAAAGATGAATCGTCTTATATTTGTTCTTTACCATGGTTCGTTTTTAACACCCAAATAATATCCGATAATATTGGTGCTTAAATGAAGTATGGGTGTCATAATTATGATCACAACAAATGTCAGTCCGGTTAAAGTCGATGACAGCCAGCCGTAAGATGTCAAGGCTGTTAAAACAAAAGCACCGAGCAAGAAGTCATATTGGTCTGCCAAAGGCAATGATTTTCCGCGTTCTAAACCGATTCGGCGTTTGATAAAACTAAAAGCCATGTCTCCAAAAAGCGCACCCATCGAGAGGGATAATATGGCAATACATGCAGATATGTCAAAAGCGCCGGCAAGTCCGGTTTTGCTAAATCCGGGCAGCTCGATTCCAAAGAAATTGAAGCCTTGGCTGAGTAAGAAGATTTCAAGTAAGCCGATCATAAATCCAAGAAGTGTTCCGGCAAAAAAGCCGCGCCACGTTTTTCCGTCTCCTAAAATTCGTCTGCCGTCAGAAAGTGTTCTTCCACCATCTATTTTTTTCCCGCCGCCAAAGACGGCTGCAAAAGAGTTTGGCAAATATGCAGGCAGCATCACCCATAACCCGACAATAATGGCAGTAATTATTTCTGTGAACATCTCATCTTCTCCAAATTTTCAATTTAATGCTAACTTTTCTTACATAAAAAAGGTTACCATCTTAAGGATATTTTTATTAAATTGTTTTATCTAGAAATCTTTAAGATAAAATAAATAAAAAAGTTTTTATGCAATATCTCCATTTTATAAATAATACCTATTAACAGTCATTCATGTTATTTGAGTATTATCTAAAAGGATATAAAAAATAATCGTCACTATGATTGTTAACCTAAATCGTAATTATAACCCATTGAATATTATTTACGTTGTATTATTTGGTAAAATACATGATTGAAATGAGAATAATATTTATATTATATCATTTGTTAGGATTCATGATTTTAAGCAAATAATATTTATATTATGTCATTTGTTAGAATTCATGATTAAATGTAAATAATACCCAAATTGTGTCATTTATTGGAATTATGATAAAATGCAAGTAATATTTTCATTGATTCATTCATTAGAATTCATGGTAAAAGGAAATGGATTCGATATATATATCCTTAAAAACGTTCTGAATAGTTTGAATTGTGGTCAAATTTTGAACGGAATAAATTGATTGAAGGTGTTTTATTGATTGATTTTGAAGTCAAAATATTGGATGAAAACGATCTTGTTTTTGTTTCTGATTTAAGAAATCTGGGAGTCCAGAGAAATGTTGCATTGACGCTCGTGTATTTGCTGAATGTCAAAGAAGCTTCATCTCGTGAAATTGAAATTGGTACCGGTCTGCGGCAACCTGAAATAAGTTTTGCAATTTGTTTCATGGATGAACACTCGTGGATCAAGAGCCATTCTATAAAAGTGAATAAAAAAGGCCGCCCGCTGAATGTATATTCATTATGCGTTCCGTTGAGCACAATTTACAGATATTACGAGCTTCAAGTTCGTAAAAACTATGAAAATTCGATTGTAAAAATCAAACAGCTTAAAGATTTAGTTAAGAAAAATACTGAAGAAACAAGTTAAAAACGAATTGGAATGATAGACCCTTTCCGGGCTGTATATAATTTTCTTTTTTGCTGTATTCCTTTATTTATTCCTTAATTTTTTTTACTTTACTTTTTTTTATTTTTTAAAATGGAAACTGTTTTCGTTTTTTGTATTTCGTTTGTTCGTAT
>WRNK01000005.1 GCA_009776675.1 Methanimicrococcus sp. | reverse complement strand
GTTTTATTTGTTAATTTATACAAATTCGTTGTCAATACAACCATATCAAATTTTTCTCGAAAATTCATTTTTTCAAAGAGAAATTCATAAATGGTCGTATCAAATATCTCTTTCGTATTGCATTTGTTATATAAACACTCATAAATTTCATTAAACATTTCTTTTATCTTAAAATTGTCCATACCCAAATAACGAATATCTGTTATTTTTGTATTTATGACGCCATATTGTGTTTGAAATCTTGTCATTATTTCATTTAATTCTTTATCTGTCAATTCATTTTCGTCGAATATTTTTTGCATAGGATGACTTAAGCATTGGTCATTTTTAAATTTCCACCAAATGGCAAAATTTTCACTATCAAAAAAATAAACCCCCGACCCTAAATAATTATCCTCACTTGAAGAGGGTTTAAAGCCTTCTGAAACAATTTTTTTGATGTCTTTGCGAGATGTTCCATGAAATAATGTGATGTTTTGAATATTATGAATCGGACAGCCATCAAATAAATTTGGCACCACTGCACTAAAATCCCTTGTCATAGATTCTGTTAATGCAAGTAGCTTCTTTAAATATTTTATGAAATTTTTGGATCCGAAATCTATTTAATCTTGTCTTCATGTGCATGAAAATTATCATTCAAAAACAGTTTTTGTATGAATGTTTCCGTGTCTTAACCGACTTTACGAGTTTTGTCGTGACCCTTTCTTTTTTTATTATAAAAATTGCCCCAAAAACATAAAAACAGTCATAAACACCCCAAATGAAATGGGGATCGTCAAATTATCATCAATTTTTATTTGTTTGCTGTAAATTTCAATGACGGCAACCAACGGGGCTGACAAGAGAGCAGCCGTTGTAAAAGCAATCCCTGAATCTAAAATAATGTAAAATCCGGCGGTAAAAAGATAGGAGACAACAATGAATGCGGCGGATCCTTCAAAGGATTTGCCGTTTTTAAATTTGTGTTTGCCAAATTTCATGCCAACGAGGGCGGCAAAGGCGTCTGCAAAGATGAGGATGGAAATGCCAAGCATTGCGATGTGCTTGGAAAAGAGAAGGACAGATAAGGCACATCCCAAAAGGAACCAGTTGGAGCTGATGTAGCCGGCTTTTTCGCTGTCTCTGAGAAGGAATGAGAAATATTTGATCTTAATGTTGTTTAAAGAAGAAATGTTTAAAATCAAAAAATTGCCGATGAAAACGACCAAAAACAAAATGAACAGAACAATGACAGCAGTCCATTTCGGAACGAAATAAATGAAAATGACAATCAAAAACGAACACATGTGAAGAAGTTTGCGGGAAACCTCATTGCGGTATTTGTCGGATTTCACTTTTTCTTCTTGTGTATTTTGTATTTCTTGCATTTCTTGTGTTTCCTGAATTTTTTTGTGTTTCTTTCGTTTTTTGTTTTTGTGTTTTTTTGGTTCTTGTATTTTCTTATGCGAGTTGAAAAATTGTATTGTAATCAAGTTCATTTGATTTTAAATCAACAAAAGCGATGTCAATGAACAAAACCTATTTATTGGAAATCGAATATTTAAAGCAAAATAATGTGCTTTTATTATTTTTATTTGTGCATCATTTTATTTGATTAATAAAACCCATAACAACTATAATAATTTTGAGAAATAAAAAAAAGTGACAATTATGAACATGATGATTATCTTTGGTATTGTCTTGGCAATTTACGTTCTTGTTTTACTTGCCATCGGATGGTACTACAGCAAAAGGCAAAAAACCGTTGTTGACTTCTGGCTTGCCGGAAGACGTATCGGATACATTCCTCTTGGTTTTTCCGCAGCAGCCTCTTGGATTACGGGTGGCGGCATTTTAGCCGTCACGGCAATGTATCTCATAAGTGGTGTCGGCTCCATTTGGTTTTTTGCGGCGCCAAACGTTATTGCTCTTCTCGGCATTGGTCTTTTGGTTTCAAAAATTAAAAGCCTGCCCGCCATTACCCAACCGGAACTTTTAGAACAAAGATATGCCGGCTCGATTCGGCTCCCTGTGGCAATTATCATTTCAATTGTGATGATCTTATTTGCAGCCGCCGACGTTTCAGGCTTGTCTTTAATTTTTGGCGTTTTCTTTGGAATTGAACCGATTTATGCGGCAATTCTTATCGCAGCATGTGTTGCAGCTTACGTTTTGATGGGCGGCTTGTCTGCCGTCGTTTGGACGGATGTCATCCAATACGTCCTTTTGGCGACCGTAACAATTTTCTTAGCCGTTGCTGTTCTTTTCAACGCTTCCGATGTCAGTGCCCTCTCAATCGGACAATTCATTACAACCTCTCAGCCTTCATCGTGGTGGAACCCGCTGACACTTGGAATTCCCTTTATCTTGATTTTTTGTTTTGCAATTATCCCCGGATGGGTTTCGGAACACGACCAATGGCAAAAAGTTTGGGCTGCCCGTGACGAGAAAAACGCAAAACGCGGCTTTTTACTCGGCGCCTTTTTGATTTTCATCATTTTTGGTATTTGCTGCTGTCTTCTCGGTCTTGGCTTAAAAACACTGTATCCGGGAATCACAAATATGGGCGATGCTGAAATTGCCATGTTGCTTTTTGTTCTTGAAAGCTACTCTACACCCATTGTCATTTTCTGCGCCCTCGGTTTAACAGCCGCTGCGATGTCTTGTACCGATACATTTGCAACATCCGGCGGATCCTGTCTGTCCCGCGATGTGTATCAAAGATATATCCATCCCGACGCCACAATGAAAGAATTGAAATACGTCAACAGGTTTGCCGTTTTGATTATCATCATCGGCGCAACAATCGTTTCATTCCTGCCGATTAATATTATCGACTTCATTCACATTGCGACATACATCGCCAGCGCCGCTTATTTCTTCCCGATGATGGGTGGTCTGTTTTGGAAGCGCGCCACAAAAGAAGGGGCAACAGCTTCCTTAATCGTCGGTGGTGTTGCACAAATCGTTATGATCGCAATTGATTTGATTAAAACGCCTGCCGGTGCAGAGGTTGCCTACTTAGAAACATTCACCATGGTTTTAACAGCACACGGCGTGATTCTTGGTATGGCTTTAAGCGCGATTACGTTTGTTGCTGTTTCTTTGATGACGCAAAAATCCTCTGTCTATAACTTAGCCCCCTTCTTCCCCGAAGAAGCAAAAACTCTGGAAAGAGATGAAATGTCAAAAGTCAACAAAGGTTCTTCTGAATACAGCGAATATTCTCAAGCCGTTCACACCGAGAAAAAGGGAGAACGCAATCATTTGCAGCTGGAAATTAAAGCCTCGGCACCGCTAAACTGGGAACGCTTTATCGCTGAACTTCGAAAAGTCAATGAAGCTTGGTTTACATCTTCCGGCAGAAACACCGTCTATCGTTTAACACACGCCGATTTGTTGTCTTGTCCGGTTATTACGCGCGGCAAAAATGAACAAGAAATTTGGATTTCTGCAGAACCAAAAACAGACGGATCTGAGATTGCAGAAGTTGAAGTCTTCCTCGCGTATGGTGAAATCACAAACATACTCAAATCCATGGGCATCTTAATTGATTTACAAACAGAACATAAAGCCATTTAAAAAAAACAGAGAAAAACATTAAAAAACATAAGAGAAAAACATGACGCTGATGGGAGACTGCAAAAAGGGATATGTGAATGAAATCATTTCACATGTCTCTGAAGAAGAAGGGATCCGTCCGGACAAATTATGCCGATTGGTTGCAAAAGGATATGTCGCCATTCCAAAAAATGCGACTCGAAAAACACAGCCAAAAGGCATTGGAAAATTTATGCGGACAAAAATTAATGCCAATGTCGGAACATCACGCGATTATATGGATGTTGAAGAAGAAGTCCACAAAGCCAAAACGGCTGTGAAATACGGCGCCGATGCGGTCATGGATTTGTCAACCGGCGGAAATTTGGATGAAATTCGTCAAAAAATTCTCCACGAAATTTCCGTGCCGGTTGGCACAGTTCCTTTGTATGACGCCGCCGCCTCTGCACCAATTGTTGTTGAAATGACGGAAGACAGTATGTTTAATGCTGTCCGCCGGCACGCAAAACAAGGCGTTGATTTTGTCACAGTTCATGCCGGAATCAACAAAAACACAATGGATAAGCTGATGAAAGCCGGAAGGATAACGGATATTGTCAGCCGCGGCGGGTCTTTTACAGCCGCCTGGATGAGCCATAATGATTCCGAAAACCCGTTTTATGCCGAATTTGATTATTTGCTTGAAATTGCCAAAGAATATGATTTGACCCTCAGCTTGGGTGACGGCATGCGCCCCGGATGTATTCATGACGCTGCCGATGCGCCGATGTTTGAAGAAATTTTAGTCCTCGGCGAATTGGTACAGCGCTCTCGGGAAGCGAATGTTCAAACATTTGTCGAAGGCCCGGGTCACGTCCCAATGGATAAAATCGAAACAAGTGTCAAATTCATGAAACAGGTCTGCCATGACGCTCCTTTGTATTTGCTTGGTCCGATTGTAACGGACATTGCCCCCGGATTTGATCATATCACATCTGCAATCGGAGGAGCTGTCGCCGGTGCCGCCGGAACAGATTTTTTATGTATGGTCAGTCCGTCAGAGCATTTGGCACTCCCCACCGCACAAGACATTAAAATCGGAATGCAGGTCGCTCAAATTGCGGCACATGCAACCGATTTGGTCAAAGAAGGCGTCAAAGAAAAAGCACAAGAACGAGATAATGCAATGGCTGCTGCCAGAAAAACACTTGATTGGGAAAAGCAGTACAGCCTTGCAATAGACCCCCAGCACGCCCGATCTGTTAGAGAATCGCGCGGTTCCGGCTCGGAAGCATGTTCAATGTGCGGCGACTTATGTGCCATGAAAATTGTTGAAAAAGAATTGGAAAAGGGACGCGAAAAAAAGAAACAGTGAAATCGTTTTTGATTCAAAATTTTTTGGAAAAGTTTTAATGATTGAAGATAGGAATAGTAATGCTGTTTGATTTATAATAATTTTTAACGTGAGAACTATGTTTCCAAACAAAGCAAAGAAATCCAAAGAAGATATACGAAAACCACCCGAACCCTCCGACGCTGCGAAAAAGGCAGCAGCTGAAATATTCGGATTGGACAAACAATCTTCTCTTATCATTAAGCCGGGATTTGAGAAACTGAGAAAAAAAAAGTTAAACGCTAAGTTTTCTTATTCTCTTTTTGACAGACTTTTCAATCGAAATTAAGAAGATCAATACTTAATTGACCAATAAATCAATTTTCTTATTTTTCTGTTTTTCATTTTCTGTCATAACCCAAAATTAAAAAGAAGCAAAAAACAACTTCAAGCGATTTATAAAACTCGGGTTATTTGAAAAATCAACTTGCGCCTTGAATTTTTTGTATTTCACATGATATTCCGGTCCATCGTATGTATTTGTATCATCGTTTTTTATCATATGACCATCGTAATAATAATTAAATGAATTGCCGCTGGGTTGTTGCCCGATGAGGAAAATACATTCATCACCTTCTTCAAATGAAACACTTCTGTAATTCGTAATGAAGAGGGCTTGATTTTTATCGAAATCGCCTTTTAAAACAGCATTAACTTGCATTAAATATTCTTTTTCTTCATAATATTTCATTGGATCCAAGTCATAATCTGAAGGATAAGTTCCGTCCGGTGTGTTCCAATGAATCTCCTCATTTGTAATTGTTGCCTGAATGATAATAAGATTCGACCTCTGAATTAATTCATCCAAGGGGAGGAGGGGAGTCATATCATTAACTGTTCCCGGCTGATACATATGATAAAATTTTAAGCATTCGGATTCATCAACATCCGTCCATATGCCTGAAGAAATACCGGAAAATAAAATGAAAAAGATGGATAAAAAAAGAAAATATTTTATTAATTTTTTCATAATTGGACAATCTAAATCAAGAATAAATAATTTATTAAATTTAAACAATTTGTGTTATTTTTTTAATATTTATTTTCAGAGTTATTTTGTTATGCCATCATGACCCAAAAAAAATGAAATCATTTTTCAATTTCATCTTTTAATTCGGCAGCGGTTTCTAAAACGCTTGTATCTTCCGAATCATGTTGTCGAAGATTTAATTCGGCAGCGGTTTCTAAAACACTTGTATCTTTCGAATCGTGTTCTTGAAGATTTAATTCGGCAGCGGTTTCTAAAACGCTTGTATCTTCTGAATCATGTTTTTGAAGCTTTAATTCGGCAATGATTTCTAAAACACTTGTATCTTCCGGATCATATTTTTGAAGCTGTTCAAAAATGGAAAGAGCATCGTCGTAACATCCGAGATTTTGAAAAGATTCGCCTAAGAAAAGCAGCACTTTTGAATAGGAAAGACCGGCGTCCAAAGCGTTTTGTTTATAAATGCAAGACAAGCATTCAATGGCTTTTTCATAGTCTTCTGTTTTGATATGAATCAGGGCTTTATTGTAAAGAGCTTTGGCATTTGTCGCGTCCAGCGTGGCTGCGCGGTTCAAATACTTTAAAGCCGCTTCATTTTCCCCTTTAATGGAGTAAATCACACCGATGAGATTCATCACTTCATAATTAAACGGGTCTTTCACTTGCGCTTCATTTAAAATAGAAAGAGCGCCGTCATAATCGCCGTCATTAAATTTTATTTTTGCCAAATCCTCAAAAACAGGCACAAAAGAGGCATCTAAATGGAGAACATCGTTAAAGGCACAAAGAGCTTTATCTTTTAATCCCAATGCCAAACTGATTTGACCGATCTTATAAAGAACACTTGAATTTTCAGGCTCGCTTTCAAAAACGTGTTCTAAAACAGACAAAGAGCGTTCATATAATTCAAGAGATTCGGTTGCCTCTGTTTTTTTGCCGGCAGCTTTTTCTAACGTCAAACCAAGATTGATTTGAGCCGCCGTAAATGACGGGTCTAATTTCAAAACCTTTTCATAAGAACTGATTGCCTCATCATACTTTCCAAGAGCGGTTTGAACCAAACCCAAATAATAATAAATTTGTGATTCGTCAGAGGCAAAAGAGATCTCCTGATACAAAATATCTTCAGCCTGCTTAAAAGCGCCAATTTTCATGTAAGCAAAAGACAAATAGCCGTAAAGGCGATGAATATCTTCTTTTTGAAGTGAAATGGTTTCTTTGCCAAACAACTCGCTGCCGTCATCGTCGTCCTTGGGATTTGAATCAGAATTCTGTATTTGCTTTTCTTTTTTCAGGTCGTCGGAATCCTCTTGAATAAAACATTTAAACCGCTCAATAAATTCCAAACTGGCATAAATGACTTCATCATAAACACCCAAAGCTGTCAAACACACACATTTATAGTCTGCCGCGGCGAACAAAAACGGATCGATTGCAAGCGCGCGGTCAAACCAAAAAATGGCTTCATTATATTTTTTCATACGAAAATGGACATACCCGTTGGAATACAAAAATTCGGCATTCTTTGGCTCAATTTTAAGTGCTTTGTCTAAAGATTCCAATGCTTTGTCATGACGGCCGGCTTGATCCTCTAAAACTGCCTTTTGATAAAACGCCGCCGCATCCTTTGGATATCTTACTAAAATTTCATCATAACACTGAATCGCCTCTTCCAAAAGATTTTGGCCCAAAAAAGAAAAAGCGAGCTTTTCCCATGCTTTTTTATATTTTGGCATTTCCGCTGTTAACTGCTCAAAAATAACAGCAGCTTCAGTGAAACGCCCTTCCTGAAGAAGAGCCTTGCCCTGTTCATATCGTATATCTGTTTGATTCATTTTATAAACCTTGATGATGCTCATTTTTTGAGGCTTGGCTGAGATATAAGCTTAACCTTGTAAATATAGATTTGTCAGCTGTAAGAATTTGACTCAAAAGGTATTTATTTTTAAACTTGTCTCTCTTATGGGCTCAATTTAAAATTGATCTGAAAAAGAATATTATATAAACCACAACAACAGCCATTGCATGATTTATAAAGGCTGAGTTTTCAAGGTGATTTTTTTGGTTAAAAGAGCACTGATCAGTGTTTCCGACAAAACCGGCGTATCAGAATTTTCAAAAATGTTAGTCAAGAACGGATTTGAGATTATTTCAACCGGCGGTACAGCCGCATTTCTTAAAAAAGAAGGCATCCCGATCAAAGATGTTTCGGATGTGACCGGATTTCCGGAATTAATGGGCGGGCGCGTCAAAACGCTTCATCCAAAAATCCATGGCGGAATTTTGTGTATTCGCAGCAGCCAAGACCATATGAACCAAGCCGAGAAGAACGGCATTTCTATGATTGACATGGTTGTCGTCAACTTATACCCGTTTAAAGAAACGGTCGGAAAGGAAAATGCGACTTTGAATGATGCAATTGAAAATATTGATATCGGCGGTCCTGCCTTGCTTCGTTCCGCTGCCAAAAACTTTAATGACGTCACGGTCATTTGCGATCCCAAAGACTATTCTCTTGCAGCAGATGAATTAACAATGACGGGAGACATATCATATGACACCAAAAAGAAATTGGCTGTCAAAACTTTTCGGTACACTGCAGATTACGACAGTGCCGTTGATACATATCTCAGCAAAGCCCTGCTTAATGAAAAAGTCCGGCACTTCTCATATGTCGGCGGCGAAAAAATACGCTATGGTGAAAATTGGCATCAAGAAGCGACGGTCTATAAATATCCGACCGCTGCAGGTCCGAGTCTTTCACACGCCAAGCAGCTTCACGGCAAAGAACTCTCCTACAACAACTACATTGATATTGACAATGCCGTTTTGACGCTCAAAGATTTAAACAGCAAAAACCCGTCTGCCGTTATCGTCAAACACAACAACCCCTGCGGTCTTGCAACCGGCAAAACGCTCAAAGACGCCTTTTTGTCTGCTTGGGACGGCGATCCGATTTCCGCATTTGGCAGCATCATTTGTGTCAACCGTCCGTTTGATGTGGAAACCGCCAAATGTTTGGATAAAAAATTCATTGAAATTATCGTTGCGCCTGCATTTGATCCGGAAGCTTTGGAGATTTTGAAAAAGAAAAGCGAAACTCTTCGTCTGATTGAACTGCCGGGATTTGACCAGCCGTTTGACAGCCTGTATGTGTATAAAACAATCGCAGGCGGCATATTGGAACAAACCCGTGACAGCGGCGTGTTTGAAAAATGGGAAGTTGTCACAAAGATGCCTTTTCCCGATTCTAAAAAAGGTCTCTCTGAATTTGCAATGAGTGCTTGTAAATGTATTAAATCCAATTCGATTTCCATTGCATATGAATATGAGCCGGGCTTTTACATGCTTCTTGGGATGGGGGCAGGGCAGCCGAATCGTGTGGACTCCATTCGAAAGTTGGGTGCTCCAAAAGCCTATGACAATTTAAAAACCATGTATGACAGAAAAAAAGACAGCGAAAAAACCATGTCTTTGGAATCTTACCAACAACAAATCATCTCTGAATGTGTTATGGCGTCGGATGCCTTTTTCCCGTTTGACGACAGCGTTGTTTACGCACATGAAGCCGGCTTAAAATACATTTTATCGCCGGGCGGCTCCATTCGAGATTCGGAAGTTATTGCAACAGCTGACCGTTTGGGTGTTTCGATGGTTTTTACCGGAATGCGCCACTTTTTACATTAAAGATGCACTGCCGCTTACACTAAAGGGAAAGCGCCGCCTTTTACATAAATAAAATGCGGCTGCTTTTTACATTAAAAGAATGTGCTGCTTTTTACAAAGAATTCATCGCTTTTTACACAAAGAATACGTTGCTATTTTATACAACAAAATAATAGGATAATAATAACAAAACCGAAACGATTGAATAACTGCCGCTTTTACACACAAAATGATAAGATATGGAAACAAAACTGGAACAATTAAATAACCGGGGTGTTAAGACAGCACTCGCCCGACTTTCTTTTCCGGCGATGGTCGGCATATTTATTCAAATGCTCTATGGTCTTGTCGATTCTGTTTTTGTCGGTCGCGGACTTGGAGAGGACGGAATTATCGGGCTGTCGGCATTGACGATTGCATTCCCTCTCTCATATCTTATTTTATCGGTTGCCTCCGGAATCAGTGTCGGTGGCTCATCCTACATTTCAAGAAGCATGGGCGCTTTAGAAAAGGTTCGTGTTGAAAAAGGCATTGGGAATATGATTATACTGGCTTTTGCCGCCGGTGTTTTTTTCACAATTTTTGGATTACTGTTTTTAGATCCGATCTTAAAAGTGTTTGGCGCAACGCCCGTCATATTGCCGTTTGCTCGTGACTATATGTTTTGGATCATTTTAGGCTGCACTTTTCAAATTTTAACGATGACCGTCAATGCGGTTGTGATGGCTGAAGGAAATGCAATTTTTTCGATGAAAATGTATACGGCTTCCAGCATTTTGAATGTGATACTGGATTACATTTTTATTTTTCATTTCGGATGGGGGATACAGGGGGCTGCTATTGCAACATCTCTTTGTCAAGTTTTCAATGTGATGATATTGATTTATTATCTGTACGGCGTCAGCAAACTCAAATTCCGTCTCAAATGGATTGTTTTTGACATGAAGACATCGCTGGATATTATCAAAGTCGGTGTTTCCGAATTTGTCAGGGAATCCTCACTTGTTTTCATGTTTATTATTGTCAACTACAATTTAAAAATTCATGGCGATACGTCATCTTTTGCGATTTTCGGAATCATCAACCGCATTTTCGGATTTGTGATTATTCCTGTGATCGGTATTGTTCAAGGCATGATTCCGCTCACCGGTTTTAATTACGGGGCGAAAAAGTTCCAAAATGTTCGCGACATTTTAAAAATATCTGTCAAGTGGAGCATCTTGCTTTCGTTTATCATTGGTGCTTTCACATACATATTTACAGCACCGCTGCTTTCGCTGTTTATTACAGACCCGGTCGTTGTTAAGGAAGGCGTGATTGCTTATTGGATTGCCGACATCAGCATCCCGATTGTTGCGTTTCAAATTATCGGTTCTGCTTTTACGCAGGCTCTCGGAAAAGCACGCGTTTCGTTTATTTTGACCATCTCGCGCCAAGTTTTTATTTTGCCGACCCTTTTTATTATTCCTCATTTCATGGGACTTATCGGTGTTTGGGTGGCTTTCCCTGTTGTGGATCTGCTGGCAGGCATTTTGACACTTTGGTTTGTTCTCAGGCAGCTTAAATTATTGAAGAAAGAAGAGAGAGTGAATACAGCCGCTGCTGTTTAATGACAAAATGTCAATATTTTGTTTTTTGTTTTTTGTTTTTTGTTTTTGGCCTTTAACATCTTGTATATATCCCTTTCGTTTTTGAAAAAATAAAATCGTTTAATACCCATCCGGTCGTCATGGGTTTTATGACAGTTGAAATCGTAATTTTGAACAGTAGTGGCGTTATAATGGCTGCCGACAGTGTTGTGACAAGTTCTTCTGCGGAAGGGGTGAAAACATATCCGACTGCGAACAAACTATTTGCAATCTCTTATAAGCAGCCTATCGGAATAATGACATACGGGATGTCCAACTTTATAAATACGAATTGGGAAACCCTCATCAAATTATTTCGGACGCGTGCCGATCAGAAAGTGTACAAAACAATTCAAGAGTGTGGAGAAGACTTTATTCAATTCATCGAGGACTCGAATTATTTTGATGAAGAAAGTCAAAAGGCGTGGTCAACAGCCTTATGTCTTAATTTTCATAAAAATATGATTTATGAATTTTTAGGCAAGTCCATGGACATATTGGCTAAAGATGGACAGGAAACCAACATAGAGGAAATCATAGAAGTAATGGCCTATCTTTTTGAAGAAAAATTTAATGAAATCGAAAACTTTCCACTATCAAAAACAGAGAATTATTTGGAACAGTTCAGCCAAAATGATAATGACGATTTTGTTGCCGTTTTAGCCGCTCTTTATCAAAATTTATATGAAATTTTTGAGCCCCAAATCACAAAGCTTTCTCAGTATTTCTACAAATATGATTATTTCCGCAGTACGGGGGTTGTCATTGCCGGATTTGGCGCGGAAGAAATAAATCCGAAAATATGCTCCCTCAAAATAATTGATTTCAGAAAGAATAAGTTGGTTTATACTTTAGAAATGGATGATAAAACCAAAATATACCCTTATGCTCAGGTGGATATGGTCGAATTT
Organism: Methanimicrococcus sp.; assembly: GCA_009776675.1. Next base: position 4,589 of record WRNK01000005.1, on the reverse strand, counting down.
TTCTTAGCAGAAATAGATCCATATTGTTACGAATCCATCAAAACGATTATCAAAAACAATGTTCTAAACAGCGATGGTATAATAAACTTAATTGATACACATTTAAACAATAATAAAGAACCCAAATATGCGATTTTAAATAGTTTTCCATTACCGGACCTTGCGTCTGTTGCCGAAAATTTAATCGGTCTTACCATATTTAATCGTAGATTCTCGCAAAATGTGGAAACCGTCGGCGGGGCCGTAGATGTTGCCGCCATATCCAAAGGAGATGGTTTTGTTTGGGTGAAACGAAAACAATATTTTGAAAAAGATTTAAATCCGCATTTTGTCGCAAAATATTATAAATGATACTCTTAGCCGCAAAAAATTTGAAAGAGTTTTAAATACTTTGAAATTTATACCAAATATTCATCATATCTTAAAAAAGGAGGATAAAACATGATTGAAAAAAGACAAGGCGTTTTCAGCAAAATCGACCTTGAATTATTTCCGTTAAGTTATATGGAAAAAGTAAGAAGAGAAGCTCACCTATTTGGAAGTCCTGTCACTCCCCCTGTCAAAAAAGAGTAATTCTCATTCACTCGGATATCTTAAAAAAAGGAGGATAAACATGATTGAAAAAAGACAAGGCGTTTACAGCGAAGTCGATATTGCACTATTTCCACTAAGTTATTTGGAAAAAATGAAGGGAGAAGCTCACCTGTTTGGAAGTCCTGTCACTCCCCCTGTCAAAAAAGAGTAATTCTCATTCACTCATCATATCTTAAAAAACCTTTTTACAATCTCGACTTTCGCATATTCTTAATTTTTTTTTCAATTTTTCTTTTGGAATATTCATTGAAATTATTGATGGTGAAACGAAACAAGCGATTATCTATACAAATTTACGATCCTTTTTTTATTTATGAAAAATGACACTTTAACTGTTTTTAATGTGCAGTTGATGAAAAATTGAACCGATTTTTATTCAATCAAAAAAACTGTAATCAATAGATTGATTTCGTTTTTCAGATTTATGTATTTATACCTTCCTATTTTGAAAAAATAAAAAAATGAATATGCTATCCCCCTTTTTTAGAACTGTGATCAAAATGGCATATGATTCAAGAATTGAACTCTATAAAAAAATTGAAGAACGCCGGCAAAAACCATTGATTGTTTATGCAACCAGTATTCGCTCAGGCACAAATGCGAGCATTGCCGGCGACGTCATTGTCGAATTTATAAATCACATCGATTTAATTCCAAACGAAATTGATGAAATTGATTTGTTAATCATAAGCAACGGCGGAGACCCGATTGCTGCGTGGCGGATAATGAGTATTTTGAGAGAGAGATTTAAAAAAGTTTCTGTCTTAATTCCGTTTGTGGCATACAGTGCTGCAACACTTTTAGCGCTTGGCGTTGACGAAATTGTTATGCATCCGTATTCGAATTTGGGACCGGTTGATCCACAGATTATTGTTCAGCGATCGACGCCGGACGGTTCGGATGATTTTCATCTCAGTTCGGAAGATATTCGAAACTTTACTGAGTTTGTAAAAAACGATTTCGGAGTGACAGAACAGAGATATGTTGTCCAAGCCTTGGACAATTTATCAAAAGAAGTGGGCGTACTTCCGATTGGTGTCGCAAAAAGAAGCAATCAACTTTCAATATCTTTGGGGGAAAAAATGCTGTCTATGCACATGAAAGATGAATCAAAAATCCATTCCATTGCAAAGACTTTAAATTCCTCTTATTTCCACCACGGTTATGCCGTCAGCCGAAAAGAAGCAAAAGAAATCGGATTAAATATCGCAGATTCTGATAAAGAAATAGAATCATTGATCGGAAAAATATGGAGAGAGATATCCGCCGAAATGAAATATGAGGAACATTTTGATTTTGCTTTTGAACTTTTGGAAATGAAAGAGTTTGAATATTTGCTATTACCGCCCACGCCCAATTTAAAAACACATCCAAAAATTGTGGATAATAAAAGTAAATTATGCAATATTGGAAACCTCTCAAGCGTATAGCCACCGTGATGAAACATATAAAATACTTGTTTGGAAAAACCCAAACGAAGCCAACATTAATATAAATGTAACACCATGTTTATCAAAGTGGCAATTTCAATTAAAATAAGAGGGAGAGAAAATGGTTGGAAAAAGACCTTACAAGAATTACCGGATCATATACCCTGGTCCTTTTAGAATACCACTGACTGCTCCGGTTATTAAACAGTTTCAAATCGGCAGTAATATTATAAAATGGTCCGAAGAGTTAGAAGAAAAAGAAGAGAGCAGCGATTAACTCTTTTAAAAGAATCTTTAACTTTTCTTTTTTTAATTTTTCATTTTTTCAACTGCAACATCTCTATTTTTTGATTTATCATTTTTAAGAATTTGTTTTTTAATAGAAGAATACGGTATAAAAAATATGAATGGGGATTGATGGGAAAATGTTTTGAGTACCTCGTTAATGAAAAAATGAAGGAAAAACTCATAAATCTCGTTGTCGGTTACTATGCCATTGCAGCCGATGCAACTAAGTAAAGACCTTTTTAAATGTTTGCTTTTTAAAAAAAAGTAAAAAATTTTATAGATAAAAGGAGTTCATTAATATGCAAGGTGACACGGAAATTATGCCAATCGTTTGAAAGGTGTAATTGAAGTTACATTGCACAAATCTTTCTCCGTTTACTGAAGTTTCGGAGGCTAAATAAAGAATCAGGTCCAAATCTCCGTTGCCGACCCGGAGTTTAAACATGGGTTGGCGTTTTGTTTTTAGGGGGGAAGTTATGAGTCATTTTTTTTACTTTATTTCGGATCAGTTTTTTATTACCCATCTTCAACCGAGAAGTGCATAATTTCATGATTTCAAAAAACAACGCCATGATATTCAAATGATTAACTTGGAAAGTTATAATCACATTATCCCGATGATTTTTGATTCATAAACCATTCTGAGAGAATAAATTGAAGAAACCTTTAAGTCGTGTCCAATACAACTATAAAAGTCTTGGGAGAAAAAGAATTGTATGGAGAATTTGAATCTTTTGGTTAATAATCTTCGCCGGATGCCGACTGAAACCGGATGGCTCGAATTTAAACATAATAATTATAAACCCGATACGATTGGGGAAAATATCAGTGCTTTGGCAAATAGTGCAACCCTTCTTGAAAAAGACTGTTCATATATGGTTTGGGGAATCCACAGTGAAACGCATGAAGTCCTTGGAACAGAATTTGACCAATATACATTGAAAATAAATGGGCAAGAAATCGAAAATTGGCTTCGGACTCAACTTTCAAAGAATGCGGACTTCGAGTTTCATTCTGTTCAAATAAACGATAAAAAAGTTGTTGTACTTATCATAAAAAAAGCACTCTATCAGCCGGTTTCTTTTAAAAGAATTGATTATATCCGAGTGGGGAGTTATACAAAAAAATTAATTGATAATCCGACAATACAAGCGAAACTTTGGGATCGATTGCGCTCTTCAAATTTCGAAGAGCAGATTGCAAAAGACAACCTTCCGGCAGAGGAAGCCTTACGTCTTGTGGATTATACCACTTATTTTGACATTTTAGAAATTCCAATGCCTTCCGACATTGGTAAAATCATGCATTATATGTTGGAAGACGGCATAATTGTCTCTTTAGATAATGGTTTATTTGGGATTTCAAATATGGGTGCTGTTTTATTTGCCAAACACCTTTCCAATTTTTCAAGTATTTTTAGAAAAACAATTCGAGTTGTACAATACTCTGAAAATAACCGCTTAAATATATTAAAAGAATATACCAGCCAGAAAGGGTATGTTTCTGAATTTAAAAATTTGATTAACTATGTTGATGCTCTTTTGCCATCTCAAGAGGTCATCAATGGTGCATTTCGTGAAAAACGAAGTGTTTACCCAATAAAAGCTTTTCGTGAAGCCATTGCAAATGCTTTGATTCATCAGGATTTCTCTATAACCGGAACAGGTCCGATTATCGAGATATTTAGAAATCGCATTGAAATTACAAATCCTGGGCATCCATTAGTTGATATCAAGCGTATTATTGATAATCCGCCAAAATCTAGAAATGAGAAATTAGCATCATTGATGCGCAGGCTAAAAATTTGTGAAGAATTGGGTACAGGGTGGGATCGAATGGCAATATCATGCGAATTGGATCAATTGCCTGCGCCGCGAATTGAGCTATATGAGGGTAGCACAAGGGTTACTTTGTTTTCAAAAATGCCGTTTTCAAACATTCCTTTTGATGACAAGCTTTGGGCGTGCTATTTGCATGCATGTGTCAAACACATTGAAGGTGAATTAATAACGAATCAGTCTCTACGTCATCGTTTCGGTCTTCCGAATACATTTTCTGCGGTCATATCACGATTAATTAAGTCGGCAGTTGAAGAAAAATTAATTAAGCCACTTGATCCGACAACAGCCCCTCGACATATGAAATACCTCCCAATCTGGGGGTAAAAGGAATAATTTAACTTGCTTGCTTGTAACTTGCTTGTAACTTGCTTGTAACTTGCTTGTAACTTGCTTGTAACTTGCTTGTAACTTGCTTGTAACTTGCTTGTAACTTGCT
>WRNK01000004.1 GCA_009776675.1 Methanimicrococcus sp. | reverse complement strand
AAGAAAAATGTACCCCGTTTTTATTGATTTGGTTCAAATTGATGTTTCGGTATTTTGTTTTCATAAAACCCGAATGAACCACCCGTTCGATCAGTCGCCCCAAGGCGGCTGAATCGAACGGATTCACACCCATAAAAATAAATGAGAAAAATACAAATCCGTTTTTTTCAATCATAAAATAGAATGAGATGGTAGCAAACTGCTGCTGAAAAACAAAGTTTTACATCTTTTTATTTGTACTGGCGACAACCAAATGTTCGAAGCCATATTTTTTCGCAGCGGCTTCACCGCGTTGATTGGTATATGCTGCTCGCTCGGAACTCGTCATATCTTTTGTTTCTTCATCGATTTGACGGCGTATCGCATGAATTTCATCTAAGATCGGGTCAGCTTTTTTCATTGTTGATTGCCTCCTTTGAGGAGTTTATTTCTACTGATTATCGTCAGGATTTACCCCTCGTCATTCGCATTGGCGACAAGCAGGTGTTCAAAGCCATATTCTTTCGCAATAGCTTCGCCGCGTTTTTTGAAATATGCTGTACATTCTTCGTCTGTCATATCTTTTGTTATCTCATCCGTCTTGCGGCGTATTGCGTGAATTTCATCCAAGATTGAGTCAGTTTTTTTCATTATTAATTACCTCCATTGGGGAGTTTATTTCTACTGTTTTCTATTCTATTTCTCAATCACAAAAATAAAATGACAGAACAATATGCTGCTGCTGAAAAAACACAATTTTACATCTTTTTATTTGCACCGGCGACAACCAAATGTTCGAAGCCATATTTTTTCGCAGCGGCTTCACCACATTGATTGGTATATGCTGCCTGCTCGGAGCTTGTCATATCTTTTGTTTCTTCGTAAATCTGGCGGCGTATCGCATGAATTTCATCTAGGATCGGATCGGATTTTTTCATTATCAAGTGCCTCCTTTGGAGAAATTATTTCTACTGCATTATATCCTAATAAAGCATTGATTTCGCCCGTGAGTTTAATCGTTTTCTCTCTGACAATATGGCGAAAATTAAGACTGATAATTATATCTAATGAGTTAACCGAAGCGGTGGCAATATGCTTCGCATCAGGCAGTGAACTTTTCGGAAGCGTGCCTTCAGAAATATATCGCTTGGCAAGATCGTTTACTTCATCCGAAATGGTGAGAACCTTTATGTTGTATTGGTCTATAAGTTCACTCATTTTGTTGCGCTTTTCAATAGGCGCTTTTTCTAATTCCTCAATCGTGTGGAAGGATGTATACGGTTCAAATATTCCCTGCCGCACACGCTTTGAACAGTGCAACTGTATCAGCGTGATAGTCTTGGTTTTCTGTATCGAAATAATAATTAAATAAAGTCGTTTCTAAATATATTTTTTTCTTTTTCATAAGAGATTACCCCTTTCCTTTCGTTTTTCTTTTTGTTTTTTCCGTTCATTTTTTTATTAATTCAAATTCATTAACGGGAAACATTTGTTTTCTCGAAATGATTAAGGATAGGGGGTACATGTTTATTGAAAGCGTCCTGTTGATTTTGAAATCGGTACCCCGTTTTTATTGATTTGATACAAATTGATGTTTCGTTTTTTTCAATGATTTGAAAACTTTTTCTCTCCAATTATCATCAATTGCTGCTTCTGACTGTTTTTTTGAAAAGAATTTGGTTTGTTGCCGTGTCGATCACAATCACTTCAACGGCTTCGCCCGTGTTTAAAATATTTCTGGTCGGTTTTTTGGAACTTTGACCGATGGGGTATTGTAAAACAGCCATTTTATTGTTTTCAATTCCGCATAAAAGAACAGACTCCCCGATACTGAAAAGATCATTGGGAAAATAAGATAAATCCGCTTCGGATTGATTGACCAAAATTCGAAGGTTGGATGTATCCAAAGGTGCGCCGCCCGTGTGCTCTAATCGAATGGCAGCATAAGTTGACGTGCCGTCCGTTATTTTTTCAACACGCGCACTTAAACTGACCGGTTTTGAAGGTGCTGTAAATTCAAAACTGAGAACTTCTGCTGCTAAAAAGCCTGCCATAATCACCGTAATTGCCAATAAAAGCAAGACGCTGACAACCTGAGAAACGGCTTTTTGATCGGATAAGAAATTGTTTTTTGTTTTTTTGCCTTTTGTTGTTGATTTTTGAATCATGTTTATCTTTTGAAAGAAAAAAGAAAACGCAAATAAATGTTTTTAAAGATTTTCAAAAGTGATAAAATGGATAATTATAGAAAATGAGCGGTGAAAATGTAAAAATGAAACGAAAATGAAAAATGGAAGGAAAAGACAAAGGAGAAGGAAAATTATTAATAAAAGCAATTTACTGTTTGCAAAAACATTTAAAAATCGATGCGAGGGATGGGATTTGAACCCACGAATTCCTTCGAAATTGGATCTTAAGTCCAACGCCTTTGACCAGCTCGACAACCCTCGCTTATTGAAATTTTTGACAAAAGAAAAGCAACGCTTATTTATAGCGATTATATTTAAATGTTGTGTGTAAAGGGGAAATTATTTTTCCATTTCTTTAAGATATGCTGTCATAAAAGCCGCCTGCCCGTGAGAAATGCAGCCATCCCCAGGCGGCAGATTTTTGTGTGTCAGCAATCGGATGTCCTTTTCTTTTAAAATGTCATAAAGGACGGATACAATGTAATCGTTGTTGGCAACACCGCCCGAAAGACAAACGGTCGAAATGCCGGTTTTCAAAACCGCCTCTAAAATCATTTGCCCGATCCCTAAAGACAGTGCATGGACAAACATAACCGCCAACTCGTTTTTTGAAAAAAATTCTTTTGTCATTTCCAAATACAGCTGATAAAGAAGATGGCTTGTATCCAGCGTGCCGTTTGATTTGAAAGTCGGCTTAAACCGCGACAAGTTCGGTTTTTCAAAAAGACCGCGATAAGCCGCAGATTCCAAAATCATTGACGGCTCACCGTCATATGTGCGTTCAGAACATAAAGACAGCAAACTTGAAGCGGCGTCCAAAACACGCCCCATGCCTGTTGAAAGTGAAATGTTGAATTGATTTTGAAGCTGAGAAAGAACAATTCTCTTTTCAGTCTCCCCGTGTTTAAAATACAAATTCAGCGACAGCAATTCATCTTCTGAAATTTTGCCTTCAACAACATACGGGTACAGCATTGCATAAACAAGACGGGAGGGGTATTTTGTCGCCAAATCTCCGCCGACAAGCGGCTGCGGCATCAAAGAAGAAAGACGCTCAAAGGACGTGTAAGTGCATTTTAAAATTTCGCCGCCCCAAACAGTGCCGTCGCTACCATAACCGACGCCGTCTATTGCAACACCAATCACCGCTGAATGAAGCGGCAGCTGATTGTCCGCCATCACCGAGCAAATATGTGCATGATGATGTTGAATTCGGTGAAGTTCATATAATTCATTTTTGAATTCTGATTGGGATTCTGATTGGGGTTTCGACTGAGATTTTTCCGCATACTCTTCCGCAAACTTTGTCGTATTGAAATTCGGATGCAAATCACATCCCAAAACAGTTGGATGAATGCCGGTTAATTTTTGAAGCGTCATAAACGCCTCGGAATGATACTGAGCCGTTTGGAGATGTTTTGTATTCCCGATATATTGGGATAAATAAATGCGGCCGTCTTTTGAAAATGAAACGGTATTGTTCATCTCGGCGCCGACGCCTGCAACACTTGCCGAATGAGAAAAAGGCAATATAATGCGTTCGGGAACAAAACCGCGCGACCGCCTCAAAAAAATCGGCTCGTCATGAACAAAACGAATCACAGTATCATCTGTACGATTTTGGATCAAACGATTGTGGAATAAGAAATAATCCGCAACATGAGATAATTTTTCAAAGGCATCATCGTTATCAATAACCATCGGAAGACCCGGAAGATTTGCCGACGTCATAACAACAACATCTGTTTTCAAATATTCAAACAAAACGTGGTGTGTTCCCGAATAGGGAAGCATCATGCCGATATTATGAAGATGCGGGACAACCGACGGGGCAAGTCCGAATGACGGCGATTTGTTGCAGACAACAATCGGACGGCGAATATTTTGAAGAAGCGGCAATTCTTTATCGGAACGGATAACGGCTTCTTTAAAAGCTGCCGCTTCGTCTCGAACCATAACCGCAAACGGCTGAGACATTCGATTCAAACGCTTTCGAAGTGTTGACACCGCAGATTCTAAAAAGGCATCACAGACCAAATGAAATCCGCCATCGCCTTTAACGGCAACAATGAAACCGTCATCAATTGCTTTGGCTGCCTCTTTTAATGCGTCATTGCCAACGGATAAAACAATCCTATCTTGAGCGGTTCTGCTCATATCGCTTTTATCCGCTGTTTCAAATGAATGAGTCGGACCGCATTTCGGACAGCAGGTCGGCTGTGCATGGTAACGGCGGTCGCCGACATTTGCATATTCCAAAAGACAATCCTCACACAATGAAAAAACATCCATTGTCGTGTTTTTGCGGTCATAAGGCAGTTTTTTGAGAGTCGTATAACGCGGACCACAGTTCGTACAAACCGTAAAAGGGTACATAAAGCGGCGATTTCCTTTTTCTTTAATTTCAAAAAGGCAATCGGCACATATTGCTGTATCCGGCGGAATGATTGAATTTCCCGATTCACCTTCCGCACTTTCTAAAATCAAAAATTTTTGTTGAACAAAAACGTTGGCGTCTGCGGCATCCGTGATCGAAGAATCCGTGATCGAAGAATCTGTGACTGCCGCACCCGTAATGTCAGTAACATCCGTTTCATCAATTCTTGAAAGCGGTGGGTTTTTTGTTGTCAAATCCGATAGAAAAGAATCAACATCCTCTGCCGTTCCGCAAGCGATCACACGAACCATATTTCCCAAATTAATGACATGACCGGAAATGTGATGGGCTAAAGCTGTTCGGTAAACAAAGGGACGAAAACCAACACCTTGGACAACGCCTTTAATGAGAATTTGCTTTGAAACTTGTGACATAAAAATCAACGAAGATCGGATTGAATTTCTTCCAGTACCAAAGAAATGACACGATCAATTGCTTTTGCGACTTCGGGGCTTAAATCCTCGGATAAATCAACGACAGATCCGATTTGACTGATTTCAATACCAAAGACAACAATTTCAGGAAGACCCTGAACTTCTTTGGCAATATTTAAAACGGTTGGAACAGAAACATCGTGAGATGACATCATACCGGCAAAACCGCCTTCAATCAGCAAATCATCGCCCTTTATTTTTAAGATAGAGCCGAGACGCTCATTGCTTTTGATGGCATCAATGATAATAATTTTGTCAAACCCGTCCAAAAAGCACAGCATATCCAAACCGGAAACACCCGCATCAATGATGTCAACATCTTTTAAAAACGAAACGGGAGACTCGGAAAAGTTTGAAAAAATCGGATCGGATAATAAACCGGCAATCATTTTTTCTTTCATGAGCACCATTTTTTCAATGGTTCGGATACCGACGCCATCGTCTCCCATCCATAGATTGCCACATCCCATGACACGGATTGTTTTTTTCAAACGCATTAAAAACCGACTCTGTGATTTTGATAAAAAGAATGATCCATCCCTATCGAATTAATTGACTTGATATAAAAGAACTTTGGAAAACAGTATTTCAAAACCAATGAAAAACACAAAAAGAAGGGAAGGATAACACAAACAAAAGAAGGATAACACAAAAGAAAAATAAAAAAAGAAAAGGAAAAGGGTTTCCTTAATTTTCCTTTTCGATTAGTGGTGTTCTTCGCTGATTGTTTGAATAACAGGACCGCTGACTTCTTCTTTTCCGTCATAGAATATGGACTTCCAATATCTGATGACTTTGGGATCGAATTCCAAAATCAAGACGTGGACAACTAGTTCTGCGATGAAGAAGTATGTCAAAGCCAAGTGAATCAAGCGAATAAACGCAAGATCGGACATATTAAAGAGCGGGGAAATCCAGCCAAAGATCTGTGTGATCCATACGGCGATTGGAAGTCCTAAGAGACCCCAGTCCACTTTGTAAAGAACAATGCCTGTTACAAAGATTAAGAAGATGCACATTCCTTCAAGAACGATAATAATCTTAAAGATCGGGTGAAGTTTTGTGACATAGTGGCCTGTTTTTGTGTTGTAAACAGTAAATTTCGGATAATCTGTCTGCTTTCCGAAGAAGTTTAAAATCATACCCTTCAAGCGGAGATAGTCATCTTTTCCGAAGATGTAGCTGTTTTTGAAGTGCATAATAATGCCTTTTATGCCGCCTTCAGCATAACCGTGGGAAATGATACCGTACGGCACCAAAAACCAGTTGGTTAAGATTAAAACCGGAACCATAATCATGTGAATGACACGCGCACTGTGAAATGTCATGATCTCCCAGCGGAAGTAAATGGCAAGTCCTGTGAAGATGAGGAGCAACATGGCAAGAGCGTGGAATGTGTGTGTCCAGCGCTCAATCCAACTGTAACGCTCAATCACTGTGCCGGTTTTTTCTTTCTTTGCATTTTCAGTCAATCAAAAAACCCCCTTAGAGTAATTCATAAGTTCTGGGAGCGTGCTTTCCGGTGGCATCAATTGTGTGAACGGCACACGCAATGCACGGGTCGTAGGAACGGCCGACATGGAGAATGGCAACAGGATTGGTGAAATCAGCACCAAGGACATTGTCAATTCCGGAGATCGCATTGCCGACAAGGGCTTGTTCAACAGGGCTTGGAATACCTTTTTCGTCACGCGGGCTTAAGTTCCAAGTACTTGGAACGATGGCTTGGTAGTTTGCGATTTTGCCGGAGCCGTTTGCAGAAACCCAGTGACCAAGGGCGCCGCGCGGTGCTTCCCAGATACCCATACCTTTGTTGTTTTTGGCAGCTTTTAAGTCGGGGCTTGTGTAGAATTTACCTTCTGTATCAATTTGTGTCAGCCAAACCGGAAGCTGGTGGGCTAAAATCGCTGTTTCCTGCATGCGGGCAAGTGTTCTTGTATAAACGTTTGCCGGGGACATGCCTGCTGCAGCATAAGCTTTGGCAACACCTGTGACTAACGGCTCTTTGGCAGCCAGCATACGAGACAATGGACCGACTTCAGCAGCAATGCCGTCATAGCGCGGTGCTTTTAACCAGCTGTATTTGGAGTCGATTTCTCCTTCGTAGTTGATCAAATCGGGTGCTACCGGATCTGTCACACCGATGTAGGGGTGTAAGGCATCGCCGTCATCCTTATAGAAAGCGCACTTTGTACTTTCAGTGATTTTGTCGGTGTCCAAATCTTTGAATTCCAAATTGCCTGTGACAATACCGGAACTCCAGAAGCGCTCGCCTGTCGGGCTTTTTGGGTTGTAGCCGTCTTTGTAGGCATAGTAAGCACCATAAGATAAGAAACAAATCTTGCTTGGGTCGCTGTATCCGCCGATTTTGTCAAGTCTTAAGCTTGCCGGAAGACCGAGAATCTTTTCGCCGATCAATTCAGAACCGAATGCTGCAAAGAATTCAACATCTTTCCAGCCGTTTGCTCTGGAAAAGTCGTTGTTCTTTGTGTTGCTGATTAAGTTTGAAAGGTGATCTGTCACGAATTTAACGGCAGCATCCGGAGATGAGGCGTTTGCCGTTCCTGCAATCCAGTCATCTAATGGAACACCAAGAGTGTAATTTCGAACAAATTGCATGACTTTTAAGTACTGTGCACCTGCTTTTGCAATATCGGCAACAGTGGGCTGGCATGTGACACCGCCGACACAAGTTGCGACTTGGTGGGGCATTTTGCCGCCGAAAAGGGCAATAATTTCCTGAAGTCTCTTTTTCTCAGGGATAGCGTTTAAGTAACCGCTGCCGACCGGAACGGCTTTGCCGTCGATCTTGTAGCTGATTGGCGCAAATCTGCCGAGGAGTTCATTCCAAATGGCTTCACCGGTAGCGCCCAAACCGAGTTGGGTGCTTGTCAAGACGTCTTTGTATCTGGGATTTGCCAAGTCGGGGCCTGCCAAAACATAAATGTGCGTGGCGTGGCTTGCAACCATGTTTACTGCCTGAATAAAGTTTCTGACGGCAAGAGCGTCTTTTGGAATGCTTTCTGCGACATTGTAAAGGTCATCAAGAGAATTCGTAGAGGTCATTGAATGTGAAATCGGGCAAACGCCACAAATTCTGGCAACGTGCTGTGGTGCATCTCTTGGGTCTTTGCCTTGAAGCATGCGTTCAAAACCACGGAAAAGCATACCGCCGCTTTGTGCAGAAGTGATAATACCGCTGCTGTCAACTTCAGCAGAAACTCTCATGTGTCCTTCAATTCTTGTTAACGGATCAACTGTAACTTTAACCATTTTTCATCACTCCTTCTTCATTCTGCGAACAGCATGCACACCGGCTGCAACAACGGCAGCACCGATTGCTAAAGTTGCAACGACTCCGATGTTGGCGCCAAACAAAATGCCGGCACGTTCTTTTTCTTCATAATATGGCATTGAACCGTTTGGAAAAGTGGGTTCGACACAAGCAATACATGGACCGCCGGCTTGCATACAAAGGCTTGTTCCGTTGTTCCATTTTCTTAAAGCGCAGTCTGCATGGACATAGGGTGCTTTGCAGCCGACTTTCCAGAGACAGCCGCCTTCACCAATCTTTTTGTCAAGGACGCCGCGGTCATAGTAGCCTCGGCGCGGGCAGTTGTCGTGAAGTGTTGCGTTTGGCGGATAAAAAACTTTCATTCTGCCGTCGGCATCTAAATAATCGGCAATGTCGTTCAAATTAATTTTTCCTAAAAGAATTGCTGCGACAGTCAAGAAGAACCAGTCAGGGTGTGACGGACAGCCCGGAAGGTTAATGCATGGTTTGTTGATTCCCAAAATCTGCAGCATTCCTCCCTTTCTGTCGGTTTCTGTTTGATTCACACCGCGGAAGTCACAATAGTCTCGGGTCTCCGAATCTGTGATTGTGATGCCGCCATATGTTGCGCAAGTGCCTAATGCGATAATGGCAGTTGCATTTTCGGCTGCTTTTTTGAAAATATCTTTGAAAGTGTGGCCGCCATACATACATACTTTTCCGGTACCTACGGGACCGTTGCCGATGGAACCTTCAACGACTAAAATATAGTCGCCTGAACTGACCAAGTCTTCGAGTAAAATTTCAGCATTTAAATCGGAAGTGTTGACTAATTTTCCGTCAATAAAAATACCCTGTTGAGCCAAAAGTGTTTCATGGTAAACCAAGCTGATGTTCAATTCGCGGAGTGCGTCTGCAAATTCAGGTGCACTGGAATTTAATGCAGCTTCTGAACATCCTGTACATTCTGCGCCGTGAAGCCACAAAACTTTTGTTTGGTCTTGGAAAGACAAAGCTTGTGCAAGCTGAGTTCCATACATTGAAACAAAAGATGTTGCTCCGAGGGCGGCAACCGCCTTTAAGAATGTGCGGCGGTCAACCTTGAGAATATCAAGATTTTTGAATTGTTCGATAACATTTAATTTTTCACTAGCCATTAGAAAACCCTCTACTGTTTGCTATTAAATAGTAGCGTAGTTCCTATATTCCACTGCCCTATATAAAAGTTTTCCACTTCTGTAATTATAATACATGTGGAATTGAATGAAATAAATGAAAAATAACGGACAGGAAAAAAGAAAACAAAAATAAGATTGATAAACTGATTTGATTCAAAATCAAAAAAAATTGATTCAAAAAATTTTTCGGAAAATTTTCTAAAAAAATGATGAAACGTGATAATTTATATGCGCTTAAACTGTTTCAAAGTTAACATATATAAAATCGTTTGGGTCTGAACACACTTCATTTTTAATTTAAATATAAAAAGAATGGCTTGAACAAGGTTCTATAAAAAGATGTCAGATTTTTTTAAAAACGTCACAGATTTATAGTTATTAACGGCTGTATGTATTGTTTTTTACGTCATAAAAACGATTAAATTATGATTGTTGCCGCGTGCGGCAACAATTAAAAGGAGCTTGTTATGAGCGATCTACAAAACACAAACACAGTTTTCTATAACGATATGAAGGAAATTATCCTTAATGCACGCAGTAATGCTGTCCATAGTGTCGAATATACGCGAATGATGATGTATTGGCACTTAGGGGAGCGTATCTTCATAGAGGAACAACGCGGACAAGATCGTGCAGAGTACGGCGAATATTTAATCAAAAATTTATCAAAAGAACTTGAAAATGAATTTGGCAGCGGATTTACACATACTCAATTGACGCGAGCGAGGAAATTTTACCGTTTGTACAAAGATGCATCCAAGGTGCACTCACAACTGAATTGGTCGCAATATCGTATGTTAATTGCCATTGAAGATGATGACAAGCGCGAATATTACGAACTTGAAGCATCGAACCATGCTTGGACAGGACGTGAGATGGAACGCCAAATTAATTCGCTTTTATATGAGCGGTTGCTGATGAGCAACGACAAGGAGGATGTGCTTGCCGTTGCACGCAAAGAGCGCATCCCCGAAAAACCGTCCGAAATCATCAAAGATCCGATGTATTTGGAATTCCTTGGATTAAAACGTGAAGCGAAGTATTACGAAAAGGACGTGGAATCCGTGCTGATAAAGCATTTACAGGAATTTTTACTTGAACTCGGAAGCGGTTTCACCTTCGCTGCGCGTCAAAAACGTATTCTGCTTGAGGATGATGAATTTTTTATAGATTTGGTTTTCTATAACCGTCTGCTCCGCTGTTTTGTGGTCGTAGAGATAAAAACCCATAAACTTACCCATGAGGATTTGGGGCAATTGCAGATGTATGTTAATTATATCGACCGCTTCGAAAAACTGCCGGACGAAAACCCGACTGTCGGGATAGTGCTCTGTACGATGAAGAACGACTTGGTGGCTAAAATCACCTTGCCAAAAGATAACGTGCACATTCTGACGAGTTAATATCAACTCTATCTGCCGTCTGAGAATGATCTGGTTGAAGAAGTCAAGAAGTTACTTAACGATGTGAAAGAAGGCAATGGTTTTGCAATATGATGGGAATTTAAATCCTTAACTGAAAATATTTTCG
Organism: Methanimicrococcus sp.; assembly: GCA_009776675.1. The sequence continues at coordinate 6,088 of WRNK01000004.1, read as the reverse complement.
TTTAATCCGGATAAACACATCTTATTATATAGGATGAAAGAAACGATAATAAAAATCAATTCAACAATTAGAGGTAAAAAAATGTGTATTGCAATACCCGGAAAAATATCCAAAATTCTTTCTGAAAACCAAGCGGAGGTGGATTTTGGCGGTGTTTTTCGAGAAGTGAATCTGGATTTGCTTGGCGGAACTTCTGAAATTAATATCGGGGATTATGTCTTAGTCCATGTCGGCTATGTGATTTCTGTGATTACGGAAGAAGAAGCGCGCCTGACCACAGAGGCTTTTGAAGAAATTTTAGCCGCAAATGAAGAATAAGAATAATAAAGAGAGGTGATTTTCATTTCAAAAACCGATCCGTTTTTAAAAAATCCGGTTGAAGTCCAAAAAAAGTTGGTCGAAAGCATTGCTGCAAATCCGAAAAAGGCGAGGCTGATGCACATCTGCGGCACACACGAGCGGACGATCGCAAAATACGGCATCCGAAGTCTATTGCCGCCGGAAATAGAGGTTCTCAGCGGCCCCGGATGCCCTGTTTGCGTCACGCCGGATGATGACATTGATACCGCCATTCTTTTGGCAAAAAAAGGGCTGACGATGATCACATTTGGAGACATGCTCCGCGTTCCCGGAACAGAAGGAAGCCTTTTTGACGCACGCGCCGACGGTGCAGATGTGCGTATGGTTTATTCCATTGATGATGCCATTAAAATGGCACGGGAAAACCCGAATAAAGAATTTGTCTTCTTCTCAATCGGTTTTGAAACAACCATCCCGACAACAGCCGCCGCCGTTTTAAGAGGCCTGCCCCCCAACTTTTCAATATTCACATCCCTCAAATTAACGCCGCCTGCCATTGACTTATTGATTCAAGACATCAACGTCGATGCATTTATCGCACCCGGACACGTTTCCGTGATTACGGGAACGCAGTCTTTCCAAAGCTTTGAAAAATTAGGCTATCCGGTTGTTGTTGCCGGATTTGAATCTTATGATATTTTACTTGGCATCCAATTGCTTCAAAACCAACTCAAAGCCGGCATTGCAAAAGTTGAAAACGCATATCCGCGTGCCGTAAAGCCGGAAGGAAATCAGATTGCCCTTAAAATGATGGAGGACGTTTTTGACAAAACCGATTCCGAATGGCGCGGTCTTGGAATGATTCCCGATTCGGGATTGAAGCTAAAAGACAAATATGATGATTGCAATGCCGCCCTAAAGTACAAAGAATTGTACGCCGCCGATTTGGAAAAATTAAGAGAAATACGGCAAAAGAAAAAGAAAAACTGCATTTGTGCCGCCATCCTTACCGGAAAAGCAACGCCTGCCGATTGCCCGATGTTTGGAAAANCCTGCCAGCCGCTGAGTCCGATCGGACCGTGCATGGTGAGTGATGAAGGAATGTGCCACAGCTGGTACAAATACTGCCGAGACTGAGAGGAAAAATATGCACGAGTATTCACTGGCAATCGGTCTGATGGAAAGTGTTTTGGGCGCCGCGGAGGAGAATAACGCAGCAGTCGTCAATCACATTCACATCAAGGTCGGAAAAATGGCGCACGTCAACCCGATGCAGCTTGAGTTTTGTTTAAAATCGCTCAGTGATGAAACAATCGCAAAAGACGCCTCCTATACGTTTGAAATCGTGGATCCCGACATAAAATGTGAATGCGGCTACTTTGGAAAAGCCGAAAAATTTGAAGAAAAAGACATGCTGGATTATCTGGTTTCCCTTTTCTGTCCGAAATGCGGGAAAAATGCGGAAACAATCGGCGGTACGGATTTATCTGTCGAATCCATAGATATTGATTAATAAAATGATGAAAAAGGAAATGGAGAAAAATAAATGTGGAACACCTTTTTAGCAGCCAGCCATATCGTCAACATCGGCCATGATATTTTTAAAGAAAATCGAAAGCTGGCGGGCAAAAACAGAGAAAAGCTTGCCGCCGCCAATATTTTTTCAGTAAACATTATGGGCGCGATTGGTTCGGGAAAAACAACGCTCATTGAAGAAGTTGTCAAAGCTTTAGGCAGAAAGTATAAAATTGCCGTGATTGCGGGAGACGTCATTGCCGATATGGATGCCGCCCGTTTTGAAAAATTGGGCGTAAAAACGATTCCTGCAAACACGGGAAAAGAATGCCATCTTGATGCTCATTTGGTAAACCATTGCTTAAAAACAAACGATTTGGATGGCTATGATCTGCTAATTATCGAAAATGTCGGAAATTTGATTTGTCCGGCGGACTTTGACCTGGGCGAAGACATGAAAATAGTAATTGTCAGCGTCAGTGAAGGCGATGACATTGTTTTAAAACATCCTGTCATTTTCAAAACATCCGATATGGCTGTCATTAACAAAGTCGATATNGCCGCAGCTGTNGATGTCGANCCNCANACAATGATTCGGGATGTGACATCCTTAAACCCGAATATTCCGATTCTTTTAACGTCCAAAAAACAAGAAGAAACCCTTAAAGAATGGACATCTGCTCTTGAAAATGCAATGCTGGAGAAAAAAGAAAGGGCATCAAATCAAAAATCAAACCAACAACAATAAGAGGTCAAAAATGGCAAAAGAAAATAAAATTTCAATGGAACATGGTGCCGGCGGCCGTCAAATGCAATCTCTTATCGGAGAAACGATTTTAAAAAATTTAACGAAAACAAAAGCCGGAACGGTTGGTTTATCTGCACTGGACGACGGGGCAACCATTCAGCCCGACCGCGCGTTTCTTTTGAAAAATGAAAATGCCGAATTTGTAATGACAACGGACAGCCATGTTGTCAAGCCGATTTTTTTCCCCGGCGGCGACATCGGGAGAATTTCTGTTGCCGGCGCCATCAACGACCTGTCTGTCATGGGCGCCCGTCCGCTCGCGGTCAGCTGCGGCATGATTATACCGGAAGGATTCAGCATTTCGGATTTGGAACAAATTGTCAAATCCATGAATGCCGTTTTAGAAGAAACAGATGTCCCTCTCATTACCGGCGATACAAAAACCATTGAAGGAACGGCACTCGACTCCATTATCATCAATGTCACCGCAATCGGCATCTGTGATGAGCCTGTTCGTGACTGCGGCTTAAAAATCGGCGACAAAATCATTATGACCGGATACATTGCCGACCACGGCATGGCTCTTTTAACAAAGCGGGAAGGATTTGAATTCAGTTCCGATTTGGAGTCCGATACCGCCCCGATCTGGAAAATGATTGAACCCATTTTATCCGTCAAAACGCAAGACAATCAAAAAGCCGTCACCGCCATGAAAGACCCGACGCGCGGCGGTGTTGCCGACGCCCTCAATGAAATGGCTCAAAAAAGCAAAGTCGGCATCCGAATTTATGAAGAAAAACTTCCGATAAGAGAAGCCGTCTTAACGTCTTGTGATATGCTTGGCTTAGACCCTCTTGAAATTGCCAATGAAGGAAAAGCCGTCATCGGCGTCCATCCAAAGCACACCGATCAAGTTTTAGCCCTTTTAAAGAAACACAAGTATGGAAAAGACGCCGCCGTCATCGGCGAAGTTGTTGAAGAAAAGCCGGGAAAAGTGATCTTGGTTTCAGAACTTGGAAGTACCCGCTACATTGATGTTCCGACAGGAGATCCGATCCCGCGCGTTTGCTGAAAAGAAAAGAATGAAAACAGGAGAGAAAGCCATGCCCGATGAAAATATACTCATTTATGTCACATTTCCGACCAAAAAATCCGCCAAAAAGATTGCAAAAGAATTGGTTGATAAAAAAATGATTGTGTGTGCCAACATCCGAAAACACACAGCAGTTTATCATTATCAAAACAAAACATATGAAGAAAAAGAGTTTGGCAGCATTCTCAAAACAAAAAAAACAAAATGGAAAGAGGTTCGAAAGTTTATTTTAAAAAACCATCCGTATGATACGCCTGTTATTTTGAAAATTAAAATTGATGGGGCGAATGATGGTTTTAATAAATGGGTGGATGACACTGTTAATTGATAGATGATCTACGGTGTTATTGGACAAATTAAAACGCAAAATGAAAAATGAAGGAAGTCAGTTGTACGAAAAAACCGTACAACTGAAAATGCAGTCAACATCTCCTTAAAATTAAAACGGATACCAATTAATAAGGTCTCCATTTTATGTTTTCTTATTTTACTTTTTCAAGCGTAATTTTTGGTAACGCAATGAAACAAAAGCACAAAATTTCCTTAAAAGTTTCCAAAGAAGATAAGCTATTAAGAGAAACATGGAGCCAAATGCTATTATTACCATCAAGGCAGGGAAACTTGTCACTGTAAACCCGACAAAATCCACCACATGCTCAGGTAAAACAAAAAGCAAATCAATTATAGAATAGACAACAACAATTATTGCCGATGAAGCAAATGCAAGTGTCAAAAAGAATAAAATTGGAACAATAAAAATACTGGATACCCCCGCTGAGAAATAAAAGGCGAGGTTATTAAAAATGCTCTGACCACTTTCTATGCTGTGTAAACTATCATATGACTGGGCAAGTTTCACGGGTGAACCAAGCCTTTCTAAAACCTCTTGTTCGGGTTCTTGCTGGTTTACAGCTTCGTAAATATGACTTCGGATTTCATTGAGTATTTCATTTCTTTCATGTTCAGGTAGTCTTTTAAGACCTGAAGCTACTTTTTCTAAATATTTTTCAGTTTCATTCATTTGAATCAATCTCCTTTTCATTTTTTATTTGTGAGATAGCGGACACTAAATTGTTCCATTCATGGTTCATCATATCCAAGAACAAATGCCCGTCTTCTGTAAGATCATAATACTTTCTTGGCGGAGTGCCTGGTGCTGTTTCTTTCCATGTTGCAGTAATCAGATTTTCTTTTTCTATACGCTTTAGCAAAGGATACAATGTACCCTCGGATGTAGATAGGATATCATGTTTATTCAAAGAGGCAATAAGTTCATATCCGTATATGCTTTTGTTTTTTATCAATAACATAGTACTGTATTCTAAAATCCCTCTTTTTACTTGTGATAACCATTCAGTTTTTTCCATTGTTTCACCTCGTTTCATCAATATACCTAGGTGTGCCTAGTATACATACCTAGGCTCGCCTAGTATATATACCTTGTGATACATAGTATGTGTTAGTACATTATATCTTGATAAATGTAAAATTTGTGTGGATTAATTTTTGTGCCCAAAAAAATGATAGTCGCTCTCTGCATAGGGATATGTAAAACACCCGCATGCCTTTGCTGTCGCCGTTTCGGTTGTTGATGCCGTTGTTTATGCGTTGCTGCTACCACTATCACCGCTACCGCCATCTCATTTGCTTGCAAATTCACGTATTCTTCTCAACTATAAAATAAAACGGGTTCACATTTTCATTTTATTTTTAAATTGGGTCTGTTGGTCAGCCGCCTTTTTGGGCAACTGCCAGAACAGGTGGTTGGCCGAAGTTTCATGATTTAAGAGAAAAGTAAACATTATTTTTTATCGTCTGAATGAAATCAGGGCACCAGTTCTCAAAAATCAAAAATTGCTTTTGGGAAAAACGTGCCCTCAATCTTTAATCAGTTCAAAAATAATGTTTTATTTTTTGTTCATTTCAAAATTGAAGAAGAAAAAACATCACTTTTTATACTTTTTACAATCCCATGAAAGAACAATCACACTCACGCCTTCCTTTTTCAATTCATCAGCCGCCAACATCTTTATTTTTTCCATTTCCGCCTGCACATTTTCAATATCCGGCAAATCCAATGAAATGAAATGATATGAATTTTTCACACCATCCTTCTCTGAAAGAACCGCCTGAATAATATTTTCGGGAGCCGAAATGGGCTGCCCGCCCGTCATCGCTGCCATCGTATTTTTCATAACAAAAATCAAAAGCGGTACGTTTTTGCTGACGGCTTCAATCAAACTTAATAACCCGGAATGGAAAAAGCCGAAATCCCCGATGACAACAACACTTTTTTGGCGGCGTGCCCGACTGACTCCTGACCCGATACCAATGCCGGCGCCGAGCGATAAAGCCGTATCCAAGACATCATAAGGCATAACGGCGCCGTACATCGAACAACCGATATCGCCTGTAATCGGCACATTTTGCTC
>WRNK01000003.1 GCA_009776675.1 Methanimicrococcus sp. | reverse complement strand
CGGTCAAATATCTTGCCGATCATCCGAAAGGTCCGATTAAAGCGTTTTGCATTGACAGGGCTTACCGCCGCGAAACCATTGATCCGACACACACGCCTGAGTTTGAACAATTGGAAGGCGTTGTGATGGACAAAGACATGAGTTTTGCCCACCTTCTCGGCTGTTTAAAAGAATTTTATCAGCGCATGGGATTTCCTGAAGTTCGGTTCCGTCCGGGATATTTCCCCTATACAGAACCCAGCGTTGAGCCTGAAGTTTATATTGATGGCCTCGGGTGGGTTGAGCTTGGCGGTGCCGGTGTTTTTCGAAAAGAAGTGACAGAACCTCTCGGAATTACCGAACCGGTATTGGCATGGGGGCTGGGTGTCAGCCGTGTCGCTATGTTAAAACTCGGATTAAAAGATTTAAGAGAATTATATCAATCCGATATTGATTGGCTGAAAAAAAGCGAAATTGGAAAGGGAATTTAATTCCCTTTCAAATCTTTGTAACGGCTTTCTTTCTTTTGACAAATCTTTGTACAGCTTTCGTTATTTTGACAATTCTTTGTAACAGTTTTCCTTCTTTTGACAAATCTTTGTACAGCTTTCGTTATTTTGACAAATCTTTGTACAGCTTTCGTTATTTTGACAAATCTTTGTAACAGTTTTCCTTCTTTTGACAAATCTTTGTACAGCTTTCGTTATTTTGACAAATCTTTGTAACAGTTTCCCTTCTTTTGGCAAATCTCTGTACAGCTTTCGTTATTTTGAAAATTTCAATGGTTTCAAACACAAATTTTTTGTATTAATCGTCATTTTTATTTTTCATAAATACAATTTTTAATTTGTATAAACACAAATTTTTATTTTGTAATATTTCTCAGTATTTGCTTAGTATGATATTTTGTAATGGTATTATTTTTTTCATAATCCAATCTATCTTTCAAAAACTCTTATAAAAATTACACGCTTCCATTTATTATTTTATATGACTGAACTATCAAAAATTTTGATGGCTCATACTCCAAAAATTCATATTAAAAAACAAAAACAATTTATTTTTCACAAAACCGGATTATATTCATCATCAATTGCTTCAAATTAAAATTAAATTGTTTTAGACATGATATCAAAATATTATTTTCCTAACGTCTCATTTCCAAAAAAAAAAATCGCTTAATGTATATACCAAATTTACAAATCTCTCCTCGTAAAAAACAAATTTGATATGTTTTTTACATGTGGTTCATGACTTGGAAATTTCGGAAAATAAACGCGAATTGACGCGAGCGCCAATGAATTATTCATTGATGTTCATCTAATTGTAATATAATGGTTTGTGTGTTGGAGAGATGCAAATTAAAAGTTTTTTCTTTTAAAAAACATTTCTGATAATCATTCAAAACATGTTGTTTATTTACGAGGTTTCTTCAAAAAATATGAAACGGAGAGTAGAAAATGTTAGACTTAAAAAAAGAAGATATTGGAACAGTTTTTGTTCGATATAACGTGAAAATGGAAAAATCCATGACACCCGAAGAAGCTGCTAAACAGCTTTATCCAAAAGACGCTCTTTACAAAGACGTGGCTGTTGCCATTTTCGATGGTGAAGAAGATGACGTCATTAAAGCACTCGACGCCTGCTTAAAAGCCGGAAAAGACCCACTCAAATTAATTGATGATGCTCTTCTCCCCGGAATGGCAGTCGTTTCTGCATTATATGACCAAGGCATCATTTTCTTGCCAACTGTCATGATGTCTGCTGACGCAATGCTTGAAGGAATAGAATACTGTAAATCCAAGACAAAAGAAACTCCAAAATCCAAAGGACTCGTTGTCTGCCACGTCGCAGAAGGCGATGTTCACGACATCGGTAAAACCATTGTTGCTGCCCTTTTAAGAGCCGACGGATTTAGTGTTATTGACCTTGGCCGTGATGTGCCGGTTGACGAAGTTATTGCAAGCGTTGTCAAAGAGAAACCCATGATGCTTACAGGTACAGCATTGATGACAACAACCATGTACGCTTTCAAAGAAGTTAACGACAAACTTCTCGAAAAAGGTATCAAGATACCGTTCGCCTGTGGTGGCGGTGCCGTGAACATGGACTTCGTTGAGACCTACAGCCTTGGTGTCTATGGTGAAGATGCATCACAAGCACCCAAGTTTGCAAACTTCATTTTGAAGAATGGTGCAAGCATTGACAAATTGAGGGATGAATTCCACACTCACTAAGGAGGCACAAATATGGCAGTTACAAGATACACAAAAATGGCATACGCAAATGCAGACGATATGGTTTTCGCCAGATGTAAATTCCCTGTTAAAGCAGGTTTAGGTCTTGAAATCGGTGCAGGATACGCAATTCCTGAATTAAACTATGCACCAAGACCACAAGCTGGTGTTTCCAAAGACGCCCTTGTTAAAGAATATGAAAGAATCACAAAAGACGCATTGGGAAGACTCGTTCAAATCGGTGCTCCGGCAATCTCCCTTGAGTCCGAACACGTGCAACAAATGACAAACAACCCGAAATGGGGAGGCGCTGTCGCTGCTGCACAAAAAGCAATTATGGAAGAATACCACGAAGAATACGGTATTAAATGTGCTCTCAGACACACCATCGGTGACGTCCGTGAAGACAGAGACTACCTCGCTCTCCGTGCAAAACAAAACGACACAATGCTCGAAGCATTCGACGAGTGTGCCGCAAGCGGCGCTGACATGCTCTCCATTGAAACAATGGGCGGCAAGGAAGTCTTCGACTACGCCATCATCCGTGATGACACTGCTGGTGTCTTGTTCGGTATTGGTGTCCTCGGTACAAGCGACATGGAATTCGTGTGGCAAAACATCGTTGACATCGCCAAAAAGAACAAAGTCGTCGCAGCCGGTGACACAGACTGTTCTGAAGCAAACACAGCCATGTTCATTGCTGGCGGTTTACTCGACAAGAACTTGGCCCACACAACAGCCATCGTTGCACGCTGTATTTCAGCCGCAAGAACACTTGCAGCCTACGAATCCGGCGCAACCGGCCCGGGCAAAGACTGTGGTTACGAAAACACAATCATTAAATCAATTGCAGGTGTCCCGATTGCACAAGAAGGTAAGACCTCTACCTGTGCTCACTCTGACGTCATGGGTAACTTGACAATGCAGTGCTGTGACCTTTGGTCCAACGAATCCGTTGAATACCACGGCGAATTCGGTGGTACATCCGTTCAGTGCTGGGTTGAATCCCTTGCCTACGACTGTGCATTGATGAACACAGCCATCAAGACCGGACAAGACAAAGTTCTCCGTGACTTGTTGACCCTCTCTGACAAATACAGAGACCCACAAGGCTATGTATTGGCATACGACAACGCATTCCGTGTTGGAGAAGCCATTGCAAAGAACGGAAACGACACATACCTCCGTGCAAAAGCAGCAGCTGAAGAATGCTGCAAGATCGTTGAAGAAGGCGTCAAGGGCGGCAAATTGGTCTTGACCAAATTCGAAACCAATGCATTGGCAGCTGTCAAGAAAGACTTGGCTGCATTGCCTGCCGAAAAGAGCAAATTCGTTGACGACTGCATGAAGAAATACAAGGCAGAAGTTAAGGTTTTCGAACCAGAAAAGAACTATGTCCTTTAAGTACAGTGAATTAAACAAATGAGAAATTCCCCATTTTTCTCATTTGTTTTTAACGATCGGCAAAAGGACTTTCATTCTTTTGCCGATTCCTTTTAATTATAATTGTCTTAATTGTCTTTATTGTAATAACTAAATTTAGTAATGAAAATAAATATTCAATGAAATTGGAGAGTTCAAAATGAGTGATGTAAAACTTGCTGATACAACCGGTGCCTCGGGCGCTCTCGGGTTAACAGGTCTTGGTTTGGCAGCTTTAATGTTAAGTTTTAGTGGTTTAGGTCTTTTTGGCGACGCTTTGATTCTTGTTGCAATGTCGCTTTTTGTTGGCGGATTCATTCAAGTCATTACCGGATACATGTCTTGGAAAAAAGGAAATACGTTTGAAACCGTTGCTTTCACAGCTTTCGGCTTTTTCTGGGTCAGTTTTGCCTTTATTTTAGTTGCTCCTCTTGGATTAGTTGCAGCCAGCCCAATGTCAACCGGATTGTACTTAGTACTTTGGGGTATCCTCAGTTTCTGTTTACTTCTCGGAACCCTTAAACTGAAAGTAAATGCATTGATTGCCATCTTTGTTTTGTTGGTTACAACCTTCTTCATTACCGCAATTGCAACTTTCACAGGAATCGCAATTGTAGGTACCATTGCCGCCATTTCAACACTTCTTTTGGGAGTTGTTTCATTATATGCAGCAGTGGCAATTGTTTTAAACGAACTTGGCTACAAACTTCCATTGTAAAGACATTGAAGGGCATCTTTGCCCTTTAATATTTTTTTTGAATGATTTTAATTTTTATTTATTTTCTTTTTTGAGCTTTGGAGTTTTTAATCTTTTTTGGGCTGTTTTTGTCTGCTCAGTTGTCGTTGTTGCTGTTTCCTGTTCGATATTGTTTTTTGTCTGATTTCAATTTTGGACTGTTTTTGTCTGCTCAGTTGTCGGTTTGTTGCTGTTTCTTGTTCGATATTGTTTTTTGTCTGATTTCAATTGTTTTAGAATTTTCATTTTTGTTTCGTTTGATTTTTATTTCATGTTGTCGAAAAAAAGGGGAATAATTGCTTTTATTTTTCGTCATTTGCCTTTTTTAAAAACAATGTCAACTGAAAGATATTTAAAGCAGAATGATAAATTGCGTGCTGGTTATCAGATTATCATGATTAATCTGATAAAAACACGTTCAATTTTGATAAAAACACGTTATTGAATAAAAAAAGGATTTAAAAAATGAATGAACAAATTATAAAAACGGTTGATATGACTGGAAATCCGGGGGCTCTCGGATTGACCGGATTTGGTTTAGCGACCTTGATGTTGAGTTTTAAAAATATGGGTTTCTTCTTTGATGATTTGCCTGTTATTGCAATGGCTATTTTCGTTGGTGGCTTGATTCAGGTGATTGCCGGATCAATGGCTTGGAAAAAAGGGAATACGTTTGAAACTGTCGCTTTTACGTCTTTTGGGTTTTTCTGGCTGAGTTTTGCTTTTATCTTGATTGCACCGTTTGAGCTCGCTCAAGCGGGGGATTTTTCAGTCGGTTTGTATTTGCTGCTTTGGGGAATTCTTGGTCTTTTCTTGCTTTTGGGAACCCTAAAAATAGGAACAAAAATGTTAATTGTCATCTTTACTTTGTTGGTTTTGACGTTCTTTGTCACCGCAGCAGCACACATCATTGACTTACATATATTGGCTCTTGTTTCCGGATTTTGTGCTTTTCTTTTAGGAAGTTCTGCATTATATACGGCAATAGCTATTGTTTTGAATGAGATTGGTTACAAGCTCCCGATGTAAAAACATTTCAGAGCAATTTTCAGCTCTTTTATTTTTTTTGTTTTTCTATTTTTTACTTTTATGTTTTTGTTTTGTATTTTGCTTTTGTGTTTTTTTGTATTTTGCTTTGTGTTTTTTTTGTATTTTGCTTTTGTGTTTTTGTTTTTTTGGGTTGTTTTTCATTTGTTTTCTTTAGCGGTTGGTTATTTGCATTTGATAAGATTTCTCATGGCTGTTGCTGAAAATATTCTGTCTTGAAACTTTTGTTGGAAAAAGGTCAAATAGAATTGTTGGAATTAAGGGTATATTATTTATGTATCCAAGCCTTCATTGGTTGATTATTTTTTAAATTAAATGAATTGAGTGTGTTTATTATGGTTTATAATATGGGAATTGATGCCGGCGGCACATATACGGATGCTGCTATAATTCGAGAATCTGACGGCGTTGTTGTTGCTTCTTCCAAAGCTTTTACGACATATCCGGACCCGATTGGCGGTATTAAAGATGTTCTTTGCCTTTTTGAGCCGGCTCTTTTAAAAGAAGTGACAGTTGTTTCTCTTTCGACAACGCTGTCAACAAACACGGTTCTTGAAGATACGGGTTTTCCTGTCGGGCTCATTTTGATTGGCGACTATAAACTTCCCGAGGCAATGCCTGCTCAATATTATTGTGTTGTTGCCGGCGGACATGACAGCAACGGCGAAGAAATCCACCCTCTTGATATTGAAGCTGTTCGTTCTTTTGCTCTTTCTGTGCAAGACAAGGTCTCGGCTTTTGCGGTTTCTTCATTATTTAGTATGAGAAACGCAGATCACGAACTTGCAGTTAAAAAAGAAATTTTTGAATTAACGGGGCAATCGGTTGTTTGTGGTCATGAGCTTTCTCAAGATTTGGGTGCCTATGATCGCGCAATTACGGCTTTTTTGAATGCGCGGCTGATTCCGGTCACAGACTATTTTATAAAGTCTGTCTCAAAAGAGCTTCAAAATCTTGAAATGGATGCGGTTCTTTTGATGCTGAAATGTGACGGATCGGCTGTCGGTATTGATGAAGCGCTTGAAAAACCGATTGAAATGATTTTTTCCGGTCCTGCTGCCAGTTTAATGGGTGCATCTTATTTGTCGGGCTTGGGAACATGTGCAATGATTGATATCGGCGGCACAAGTACGGATGTCGCTTTGCTTGAAAATAGTCTCCCGATAATGGATGACTCAGGCGCCTGCGTCGGCGGCTGGTCGACGCGCGTCAAAGCGATTCGGATGAACACCGTTGCAACCGGTGGTGACAGCCATGTTTTTTCAATTGAGGAGCCCAACATGACCATCTATATTGGTCCGCATCGTATGATTCCTCTTTGCCGCGCCTCCATTTTATACGACGGTTTTTTGAAAAAATTAGAAAACACAAAATTGCCGCCGCGAAAATTTATTTCCGAGTTCATTTCACCGGCTGTGTTTTTTGTCAGAACGAAAAATGTGCCGATTGAGCTGACATCTCTTGAAGAAATTCATTTGGATTTAATTGATTCGGATTTCCCGATTTCATGGAGCGATTTGTTTGATCGTCTGGATGGAAAAATGCCGATGACATCTGCTTTAGAATCTTTGGTTCAAAAAAGATTAATTCAAGCCATCGGGTTTACACCAACAGACGCTCTTCATATTACGGGTGATTTTAATGAATGGGATGCTCAGGCTTCTCTAATTGGAGCGCAAAAAATAGATCGGTTGACACGAAAAAATCCGCAGGAATTGGCTTTGTATGTTAAAAACAGAGTGGCTAAGAATATGGCTGCGGCTTTGATTGAATATCTTGTTCCCGGCATTTTAAATCGCGATGTTGAAAAAATTTTATCCGGCAAATATCATACGCAATTTGCCGTTTCCACTCCGATTGTTTTAATCGGTGCTTCATCTCGAGTTTATGCGGATGAACTGCGGCATTTAATTCATGGAGAATTTTTAACACCACCATTTTCGGACGTTGGAAATGCGGTTGGTGCACTTGTCGGGCAGGGCGTTTACAGAACAGAAGTTTTGGTCAAAATGAACAAGTTAAAAGAAGGCAACAAAGACGCTGTTGAATATCTTGTTTTCCACGAAGGAGAGCGCCAGATTTTCTTGGATTCATCAACGGCTATTGAAAATGCTATTCAAATCGGCAAAGAATCGGTTTTTTCAAAGATGAGAAAATCCGGATTAAAAGAAGATCAAATTTCAATATCTCACTCTCAAAAAGAGCTCTTTGCAGACTCCGGATCCCCCCTTGAAATGAAATTTGCTTTTATCGGAGTGGCAACACACCGCAATCTCCAAAGCTTGAGTCACATTCCCGATTTCGTCAAATTCATCAATCCTGAAAAGAAATATCGTTAATTGGTGTGTCCTCAAATATTAAATATAATCAGATTATTTAGGTATGTTAACCATAATAATGGTTGGTGGTTAGATTATGACAAATCTCAAAGAAAATCTTTTAAATGCATTAAATGGTCAGCCTGTTTCAAAAATACCGGTTGTCTCCATGACACAAACAGGCACAGTTGAATTAATGGATGCCGTTAATGCACCATGGCCGGACTCACAGGCCAATGCCAAAATGATGGCTGATTTGGCAATTGCCGGACATGAACTTGCCGGACTTGAAGCTGTTCGTCTTCCTTATTGTTTGACAGTTCTTGCTGAAGCGATGGGCTGTGGTGTGAATATGGGTACAAAAAACAGACAACCATCCGTCATTGCTCATCCTTACGAAAAACCCGAAATGCTTGACAGCGTTGTAAAACCGGATTTGAAAACAGCCGGCAGAATCCCTGCTGTGATTGAAGCCATTAAAATGGCGCGTGAAAGAATCGGTCCCGATGTTCCGATCATTGCCGGTATGGAAGGTCCGATTACACTTGCATCCGACTTATGCAGTGTTAAATCTTTTATGAAATGGTCCATTAAAAATCCGGATGCATTGTCCAAATGTATTAAATTCGCAACAGATGCAGCCGTTGAATATGCAAATTTGATGGTCGAAGCAGGTGCAGACATTGTTTGTATTGCTGATCCGGTTTGCTCACCCGATTTAATGAGCCCGCAGGACTTCAAGGACAAATTGATGGGCAGCATTGTTGAATTTGCTGATAATGTAAAAGCCCCCGTTGTCTTCCACGTTTGCGGCAATGTGACTGCTATTTTAAATGACATGGCTGACTGTCACTGCAAAGGTCTCAGTGTTGAAGAAAAAGTTACAGATGTCGTCGGTGCTGTTGAATTAACAAAAGGACGCTCTGTTATTATCGGCAACGTCTCAAGCCCCTTCGTTCTCTTAAGCGGCGATGCTGCAAAAGTCGAAGAAGCCGTCAAATCAGCTCTTGATTCCCAAGTTGCTATTTTAGCACCCGGATGCGGTATTGCACCAATGACTCCGCTTGCAAACATTAAAGCAATGGTTGCTTCCAGAGACAAATTCGCTTAAAAATTGAAAGTTTAAAAAGAAAGACAATTTGTCTTCTATTTTTTTAGATCATGATGAAATACCAAAATAATCCGGTGTTTATCATGATCCAAATTTGTTTTTGATCTTATTTTGTTTTTGATCTTATTTTGTTTTTGATCTTGTTTTGTTTTTGATTTTATTTTGTTTTTGATCTTGTTTTGTTTTTGATCTTGTTTTGTTTTTGATTTTGTTTTGTTTTTGATCTTGTTTTGTTTTTGATCTTGTTTTGTTTTTGATCTTGTTTTGTTTTTGATTTTGTTTTGTTTTTGATTTTATTTTGTTTTTGATCTTGTTTTGTTTTTGATTTTGTTTTGCCTGAAACCCGAAACATCAGTTTTCTTGAAGCGATTATGGATTGGGGTACGTTTTTCCTTAAAAGCGTTTGAAGATTTGGGGAAAAGGGTACCCCCGTTTTTATTTGATGTGATACAAATTGATGTTTCATTTTTCTTATCATCATGAAATCCGAATCAACCACCCGTTCGATCAGTCGCCAAAGGCGGCTGAATCGAACGGCTTCGTACTTAGAAAAATAAATAAAGAAAAAATATGAATCCGTTTTTTGTTTTAAATTATAGGGGCGACAGCTGTAGAAAGAAGCAACAGCAACATCAAAAACGGTAATCACAACTGTAGAAACAACATTTTTTTTTAAAAAGGCTCAATTTTTGCTTTCATCCGCTCCGCTACTGAAAACAAAAATTGAGGGGGTTTGGATGTTTTTGAGGAAAAGGTTTTTGATGTTTTGCTTTTGTTTCTGGGAAAAAGGTTTTTGTTTTTGTTTTTAATTTTATTTTATTGTTGATCTTGTTTTGTTTTTAATTTTATTTTATTGTTGATATACTGCTGATATATAGATAAAGTTAAATATTCTCGAAATATCCTAAATATCGGTGTGTTTTATGGTGGCAATAACGACGGTATTTACCGGAACCCGATTGGGTTTTTCTCTGAAAGGTTCCGGCGCAATAACAATTAATTGGGGAGAAAGCAGCGATCAGAAAACTGAGACTGCCACGCTCTCTCTTACGAATTCTACATCTTTAACTCATGTTTATTCCAAGTCGGGCACTTATACAATAATTATAACCATACCCGCAAAAGGAACGGTTACTTCTCTGAATTGTTTTGATAATTCCTTAACATCTTTAGATGTTAGCAATAATTCTACTCTCACAGAATTGCTTTGCAATAATAATAAACTGGCAAGTCTAAATGTAAGCGGTTTAAACAAGCTACAGACATTAAATTGTTGTAATAATAACTTAAACGCCCAGGCATTGGACAACCTGTTTAAAGCGTTAAATTCCGCTACTGATATCGGTCCTAAAAATTTGTATATTTTAAATAATCCCGGCGTGTCCGGCTGCACTGTAAAAACTGCAACCGACAAAGGTTGGATTGTGGATTCTGCTCCCTCCATTAAATCCATACTTGGCACCGTAACCACTAACATAAGATCAAACATAACGGCAGTACCGACTGCTCCTGTTTTAAATAATCTCGCAAAAACCACCACAACTGCCGTAACCGGTGTAACACTTAACAAAACAGCACTGACCATAATGGCCGGAGTCAGTGAAACACTTATCGCAAGTGTGGTGCCTTCTACGGCGACAAACAAAAATGTGACTTGGAGTTCAGACACTCCTACCACAGCAAAAGTGGACGCCAACGGCAAAGTAACGATTCCGGCAACCGCTAAAGCAGGCACAGCAAAAATTACTGTAACGACCGCCGACGGTGCCAAAACAGCAACCTGCATCGTCACTGTAAATGTACCTTCGGTAGATGTAACTGGCGTAACGCTTAACAAAACAGCATTGACTCTAATGGTCGGAGGCAGTGAAACGCTTACCGCAAATGTAACGCCTTCTACTGCTACAAACAAAAGCGTCACTTGGAAATCTGACGATTCCGCCACAGCAAAAGTGGATGCCAACGGCAAAGTAACGATTCCAACAACCGCTAAAGCAGGCACAACAAAAATTACTGTAACAACTGCTGACGGATCCAAAACGGCAACTTGTACCGTCACTGTAGATGTGCCTGTGGTCGCAGTAACCGGCGTTACGCTTAACAAAACAGCATTGACTCTAATGGTCGGAGGCAGTGAAACACTTACAGCAAATGTAACACCTTCTACTGCTACCGACAAAAAAGTAACTTGGAAATCCGACGATTCCGCCATAGCAAAAGTGAGTACCGGCGGCAAAATAACGGTTCCAACAACCGCTAAAGCAGGCACAACAAAAATTACTGTAACGACCGCTGACGGATCCAAAACGGCAACCTGTACCGTCACTGTAGATGTGCCTCCGGTCGCAGTAACCGGAATAAAGCTCAATGAAAACGCATTAACCATAGCACCCGGCGGCAATGTCACCCTCACTGCAATCATTGAACCCCCTGATGCTGCCGACAAAAAAATAACTTGGAATTCAGACACGCCCTCCACGGCACAAGTCAACAGTTCCGGCGTCGTAGAGGTTTCTTCAACCGCCATACCAAACAGCACAATACGAATTACCGCATACACTTCAAACAAAGACATTTCAGCAGAATGCACCATAACAGTAGGAGAAAACACCCAACAAACCAAGAATTTAGATAATGCATCCATTACCGAACTGAATATATTTGAGGAAAACCAAGATGATGCTGCCAAACAGGAATCATCCGAATCTAAAAAAGTCACACGAGGAGATACTTTGCCAGAAAATGAACAAAAAGCCCAAGATGATCCGAATCAAAAAGAATCATCCACCCCTGAGATAAAGAAAACATTATCGAATGCGAAAGTGATTGATAATGAGAAACAAGCAGTTTCTGATAACGCTAAAACAGTTAAATCCAGAACTGCAAATGCGCCCGATACAGCAGCTGTAACCGGAATAAAGCTCAATGAAAATGCATTAACCATAGAACCCGGCAGTCATGACATTCTCTCTGCAACTGTTGAGCCCCCCGATGCTGCCGACAAAAAAGTAACTTGGAGCTCATCAAGTCCATCGGATGCACAAGTGAACAGTTCAGGCGTCGTCGAAGTTTCCCCAACCGCCGTACCGGGCAGTACAATACAAATTACCGCACACACTTCAAACAAAGACATTTCAGCAGAATGTACCATAACAGTCGGAGAAAGCCGCCAACAGACCATGAGTTTAAAATCTATGATGGGATCTCTCCCTATTGAAACAAATCCGTCAGAGGAAAAACAAGATGCTGCTGATCAATCGGAGTCATCCACTGTTAGAAAAATGGCTGCGCTCAGTAATGTGAAACTGGTTGAATCTGAGAAACCGGTACTTTCTGATCTAATTAAAAAAGGTGGAATTACTGCTGATACAACCAAAATTTCTGATACAATAATCCAAAGGTTTGATGAAATCCCACCGTTTAATCCAAATATAGTTCGACTTATTGGTAAATATGATCCTGATCCGCTTCTTAAAATTAAATGGATAAGTCCAGCCGACCGTGATAAATTAAACACCCTAAATGTATTTGACGTTCCCGGTTTGTTGACGAAGGGCAGGACTCAGGCACAAAGATATACTTTGGCTAAGGATCTTGGGAAGGATGTCTCAGTTGTTAATTCATGGGTGAAGCAGGCAGATTTGTGGCGTGTTGACGGTATGACGCCCGAGACGGCTTGTTTGTTGGTGCAGGTTGGTGTGCGCCATGTAGTGGATTTGGCAAAAGTTGATGCTGAAATAGCTTACCCCATTATGCAAAGGCTTGGCGAACTTCAGTCGGGTCTTCTTTCCGGTTTAATTGACAAGACAAAGTTTAGGAATATAATTGAAAAAGCGGGTGATTTAACAGGCTTTTCCATCAATCAAAACAAGTTCGATGACTCCATTATTGCCAAGATACAAGAGAAACAAAACGGCGTTGTGACACCGGATACAAAAACACCAAAAAGCCCGGAGATTGCCAATATACAAAATAGACAAATCGCCGACACAAGAATACTGCTAAAAAACTCAGATATTATTGCCAGGACACTAGATATTGCTAGGATACTAGATGGACCAATCGTTGACAAAATGATAAAAAAACCAAGTGAGCCGCAAGTAATAGAACAATCTAACCAAATTCCTCATTTATCCGAAGATGAAATAAAATCCATTCTTGTGAATTCTAAATATGATTTTACTTTGGGTATTGAAACGAATGAGCCGGAGCCAACATTTCTCTTTAGAAACGATATTGGCATTAAATCGAGCGGAAAGATTATTCGAGAAGGCTTAGACTTTTTGAACGGGATTGAATTGGCTCTCCCACTGCCTCATGTTATCAGCGGCACTGTTTTTATGAGAAAACAAGGAGAAAAAGATATTGATAAAATTTGTTTCACTGATGCTTCGGTGGAAATAGACGGTATCACCAGTCCGTCTTCCAGCAAAGACGACACGCTCGCCAAATGTTCCGGATTCACTGACAGCGAAGGGAAATTCTATATCATTATGCCTGACACTTATAATTTGCAGGAAGGCATTACTCTCACGATTTCGCAAGGGTCTTTTAAACAAAAATTCATACGAAACGCTTCCGACATCATTAATTCGGTAAAAGAACAGGAAATTCTCAACTGTTATGACAGTCTTGACGCCATATTGAAGTTTATAGAAATTGACAACTCCAAATTGGCTCAAATCGATTGGCTGAAGGGGGAATTGGGCGATCTCGCTTCCTATCCCAAAGATGAACAAGATGCTATGAAAAGGGAACTAAAAACATTAGAGGAACAAGAAAAAGCGATAAATGAGGAAATTCAACGCCAAAGAGACCAATATCAAGAGATAAAGGAACAAATTTTCGATTTTGACAAGACGTCTAACGATTTGGAAAAGATATTGACAAATATCTTGGAGAGCAAAAAGTTGGAGGCAGAGATGGGCGATTTTACCTTGATCGAGGAAATTTTTAAAGGTTATCGCACGGATTTGAAAAGAGTTCTGCCAAATGTAAAGTTGATGGGCAACGATGATGATGCGATTCATCTCCCAACCGATACTGCTCCTTCCAAAGTTTTTAACTATAGTATGCTGCAGCGTTTGGTAGAACCGGAAATTTTCCCCCACGTAAGCACTCTTCAAGCGCGGCAGACTATGAAAAGACCGATTGATGTGATGAATTTTAAAGAACAATTATACAAAGATCCGGATGAGTATCCTCAAATGGCATCTCTTGGAATTGGTTATGTTCTCAATATGCATCAAGCTTGGTGTCCTGACGGTTTTGCCCTTGGAACTTTGCTTTACTCGTTGGTTTTGGCTCCGGGCGAGGAACAGCGGCTCATTGTCAGAGAAAAAACACAAAGTTATACTGTATCCGACGATTCAATGGGAACAGACAGTGTCTCTGAAGATTACGCTTTGTCGCAGATAGATGATGCAACTGCTTCTTACCAATATGCTTTAGATCAGTTATCAACAGGCCGTTCTTCGTACGATTACTCAACGGGCGCCAAAACTTCCGGCGGCGGGTTTGGTGCCGGTTTTGGACTTGGTGGTATTGTGAGCGGTGTTGCAGGCATGTTTGGTTTGTCCGGCAATTATTCTAAGGGGACTTCTAAAACGACAGGGCATGGCTCATCCTCTTCTCGCCAGTCTAATAAGCATAATGAAGCTTCTAGCACTGCTGAGAGATTCCAGCATAGCATCAATATGGCGTCAAGCAGACTCTCTGCGTCAAAACGTGTCAGCATGCGTATGGCAACCAGCGAAGAAACGGATTCTGTCGCAACCAAAATCATCGCCAACCACAATCATTCGCACGCCATGACTATCCAATACTGGGAAGTACTGCGCCGCTATCGCCTTGAAACCTGCATCGACAGTGTCGATCTCGTACTGTTTGTACCCCTAAAACTCATTCGCTTCCTTCCAAAAGGACAAGATTATGCTCTAAAACCATTTGACACATTCAACAAGGCCCAATTTTATGAACGCTACGAAGTGCTGCTAAAATACGCAGATACTTTGTCATATGCTTTGCCTTTTTCATATCGAACCGGATTAAACCTTATTAAAAAATATGCTGCTTATCCGGAATGGAAATTCCAAACCTCCGAAGCCGGTCAAAGAACCTTAACTTTGGAGTTTAACTGCACTTTGATGCCATTTGATGACGTTACGGCTTCTTTGGTTCTGAAAAACGGAAAAGGTACAATCGCAGGAGATGCAAAATGTCACGACCTGCTTAGCTTGAAAACTACAAATACAACGACAGTGGAACTGAAACAAGATATTCGTAAGAAACGAAACCACATTGACGTCCTTGCTGTGGTTATATGTAATTTTACTATACCTGCAGGGATTACTGATGCTGACCTCTCGTATATAAAAATAACCCATTCATGTGAACAACTTGAATATAAACTTAGTCAGGCTTCAGTAACCGAAGACGACAAAAAGAATTTAGAGAACATGGACCACAAAATGAAAGACTTGGCGAAAGATAATGATAAAAGCGACACTGATCGGAAATTAATAGATTACTATAAGTCCAAAGTGCCGGAGTGTCTCCTAACACCTATTGTTACTCTCTCACCCCAAGAAATATTGGCTGAGGGAGCACCGACTATCTCAGATATGGATCTCTACTTTGGCAGTGCCACAAACGACCCGAAAATCAAGGCTGCTAGAAGGTTGGGTGCAATGTTGTCAAGCAGCACTATTCGTTCGTCTGTTACAATAAGTATTGTAAGCGATGTTCCTGTTTTGCTGCGTTCCGAGTTGCAGCAGATGGAGTCTTTGATGCATTATGTGGCTTCTAAGGCTCTTCATTTTTCCCAAAGAATTTGGGCGTCACTGTCTGCGGATGAACGCGCTATGCTGCTTGAACAATACACGATCAATATGGACTTTGACAGCTTGAAGGCAGAAGATGCAGAAACCGGCAATATTAACATTCCGTTATTGAATTGTGTGAATGTTAAAAAATTGTTGGGTTTCTATGGCAACTGTATTTTGCTGCCTTTTACTTATCCGCAAAAATTGGCAGAAAAGTTGGGGAAAACAGCCGCAGAAATACAGGATTCGCTTTACCGTTACCACACATGTTATTTCCGTGTTCCTACGACGGCTATTTCGTTGCCGACGGATGGCATGATCGGAGAGGCAGTGCTGGGTGAAACGAATGTGAGCGAGTTAATAGACATCACGCGTTTCTGGAATTGGAAAGACTCTCCAATTGACAAAATGACCCTTGACAGCAGTTACCTCAACAGTGAGGATTATCTTTCTGGTAAAACGCCCAGTGAAATTACCGCGTTAAATTTGCAAGGCGTAACACCTCCCGTTGCTGAAAAAATGATTGATTTGATTTCTTCCTTAGTTGCAAAACAAACGCCAACATTTGACAACATTACAGGGCTTGATCAACTACAAAGTGTTCTCAATGAAGGAACAAAAAGTGCTGCAGAAGGAAGAAAAGAACTGCTTGACCACAATGTAGCCCTCTCTCAACAAGCATTAGAATACGCTAAAAGCGCACTTGGGGCTGTAACCACTCTCGAAACGAAAGAGAAGGAAAACGCCTTAGCGGAAACGAAGCAAAAAGACGACAAAGAGTTGGCGGCAGCAAAGTTGGCCAATGATTTAGCGCTAAAGGCGTTAGAATTACAAATAACGGCAGATAAGCTGGAAATAGAACAACTCAAGAGCGGCTCGACTGGTAAAAGTAACACTTCAAACAAAACTGATGACACTTCAAACAAAACTGATGACAAAGCACAATAAAAATAAAAACTTAAAAAAATTAAAGGTATGATAGCTATGACAGATGATAATTCTTTATCAGAAATAGTGACAAAAATATTGGAACAAGAAACTGCACCTGAAATGCTGGAACTCAAACAGTTGCTTCTGCGCAAAATCATCATGGAAAGCGATGTTAAACCCTCGCGCATTCCGGCGCCGCTTAATATTACCGAAATTGGCGGATACTTTAACTTGATGATGAAACTAAGACAAGAAGAAATGGTGCGGCAAACTCTGGTTTCAATACTTGGATTGTCCGCGCAGACAAACTATTTAGACGATGCAAAAAAGTAAAAATGAGCAAACAAACTCTCCATTGATTACAAAAATAATGGAAAGCAATTGATTCGCCGTTAAACGAAATGAAGAGAATTTTTTTCTCTTCATTTGTTTATTCTTCCGGAGGAAAGATTCCTCTTTACAAATTCAATTCCATATCTTTTGGATATCTAACGCTGTAAACCAATTTGAAAACCTTTGTCTCGCCGGACTTTAATTCAAACTCCCAGCTGACAACACCCACGTCTTCATTATTGAATGTCGGGGTTGTCGTTTCCTTCAAAAGTTCGATTTTAATGTTTTCCTGTGACGCTTTTGGATATTGGTCTTTGACAACCATATCGACCGGAACTTTTTGATTGTTTCTGACGGTGAACTGGTACGTAAATGTCTTTGTCACGTCGTTTCCGAAAATTCCGCTGCGGCTTTGGTCTTTTAGCTTTTCTCTCTTGACGGTGATGCGCCTGTCGGTTCCAAGAGTTAAAGACAGCTTTTCTGCGGTTGACTCTGCGTCAATGTATGTTTCGCCGACATAAGTATCGTCATAAGTCACATTGGCTTTGGCGCTGATCAAATTCAATTTTTCCCAGTCGGGGATTTCTGCCAAAACATAAACTTCCGTATCCAATTTCGTTGCGGAATAATACTTAAACTCCGCCGGAACTTCCTGCGTTTTTAATTCAATGCTTTGCTCTTTTCC
>WRNK01000002.1 GCA_009776675.1 Methanimicrococcus sp. | reverse complement strand
GGCTTTATTTATGGCATCATCTTTTTGAAAGAAGACCTCATATTTTTATTCAACCCATAGGTAACAAAGAATGACTCAAGAAATTAAAACGATTCCCGATTTCGATTATGCTGCACTTGGCTTAAAAGTGGGTCTTGAAATTCATCAGCAGGTGGCTTCTGAAAAAAAGCTTCATTGCAGCTGCCCGAATATTTACAGAGAAGCAGAAGATGCTGTCTTTGAAATCCGAAGATATTTGCGCCCGAAAGCCAACACGCTTGGTGTGGTGGATCGTGCTGCGGTAGAACAGACACTCGCGCAGAAACAAAACGTTTACAAAGTGTATGATACCACATGTTTGGGGGATTTGGATGAAGCCGGACCTGCACCGCTAAACCCCGAAGCTTTAGAAATAACGCTTCAAGTCTCAAAACTTTTTCATATGACTCCGGTAGACCGCATTCACACGATGAGAAAAATCATTGTGGACGGCTCCGGTCCCGCAGGCTATCAGCGGACATCATTCGTTGCCGGACACGGCTGGATCGAAACAAAAAGCGGCAAATGCCGTATTGCCAGTTTGTGTTTGGAAGAGGAATCGGCTCCAAAAATGGAAGAAACAGATACCCATATTCTTTTTTCATTAGACCGGCTTGGAATCCCCCTTATTGAAATCGCAACGGAGCCGGACATTAAAACGCCGGAACAAGCTTTTGAAGTTGCATCACACCTTGGAATGTGCCTCAGGTCAACCGGAAAAGTTAAAAGAGGAATCGGAACAATCCGCCAAGATGTCAATGTTTCCATTCAAAACGGCACGCGTGTTGAAATGAAAGGCGTCCAAGCATTGCATATGATTGATGAAATCATCAAGCGAGAAGTTTTCAGACAATTGAATTTGATACAAATTCGAGACGAACTCAATGAAAAAGGAGCTTCTGTCGATGACGAAAACACCATTTGCGATGTCACAAGCATTTTTGCCGGTACAAAATCAAAAGTCATTTTAAAAAGCGCTGAAGAACGAAAAATCCTTGCCATCCGATTAAAAGGATTTAAGGGTTTTGTCGGACGCGAAATCCAGCCCGGCAGAAGAGTCGGAACAGAACTTTCCGACAAAGCCAAAGCGGTTGGCGTTTCGGGATTGTTCCATACAGATGAGCTTCCAAACTATGGAATAACAGCTGAAGAAGTTGCCGAATTAAGAAAAGCTGTCGGCGCTGAAGAAGATGATGCTGTCGTCATGATGTCCGGACGCGAGGAAGTCGTCAAAAAAGCAATGAAATCTGTTATAGAACGCGCAAAGATGCTTCTTATAAACATTCCTGAAGAAACGAGATATGCTCAGGCAGACGGGAACACGGCTTACATGAGACCGCTCCCCGGAGCTGCCCGAATGTATCCAGAAACCGATTTAACAACGCTTCCGATCGGCAGAAAAGAATACGAAGAACTAAAAGTTCCGGAGCTGCTGACAGAAAAGGCAAAGCGTTTCACCAAAGAATATGATTTGAATCCAGAGTTTGCAGAAGGAATCGTTTTTTCAAAATATTTGCCGCTGTTTGAAAAATTAATGGTTCGGCACAAAGGACATGAAACTGTCACATCGACTCTTTTAGCCCGCACATTTACAGGCACGCTTCTGGAATTAAAAAGAGAAGGCATGGATACAGAAGCCATAACGGATGAGATGTTTGAAGAACTGTTTGATTTGATTGCAAAAGGAACGCTTCCGAAAGATTCTGTGCGCCCCGTTTTGGTCATCATATGCGGCGAAAACTGCTGCATTACCGAAGCCGCTGAAAAATTAGGAATCGGTCAAGTTGATAAAAAAGAAATTGAGGACTATATCCGACAAATCGTTTTGGAGAAAAAAGACTTTGTTCAAGAAAAAGGACTTTCTGCGGTTGGTCCTCTTATGGGCATCGTTATGGAAAAATATCGCGGCAAAATCGACGGTAAAGAAATCAGTGCGATGCTGAAAAAGGAAATAGAAACAAAAACGAAATGAAACAGTTCAATTTTTTGTTTCATTTCAATATATTTTTTTTTAAGATTGTTTTAAAAAAATTAAAGTTTTACCAAAATTGGTACCACTTTTTACTTTTGGCGCTTTCAAGTTCAAGCTGCTTGTTTTCAAGTTGGTTGATTAGGGTTTGAACTTGGGCGATGTGCATTTTGGTGGTATTGTCGCGTTCCATGATTTGGTTGTCCTTTGTATCAAGCTGGCGAGACAAAGAAACAATTTGTTCATCTTTTGCTTCCAACTGTTTGATTAAGGCGGCAACATACTCTTGCGATACGACGGAATTGCTTTCGTCTTTAGAAAAATACATTTCAAGAGCTTTCGTAACGACAACGCCTTTGGATTCGTTAACGGAATCTAATTTCTTATAAAGCTCCGGTGAAATTCTGACGTTTAATTGCTTTTTATCATCCGATTTGATATCATCAGGGCGATTCATCTCATCTGATTTGTTTTTGTCATTTGAATCGGAAGGTTCAGTCATATTTACAAACCCGCTGTTAGATATATTCAAATTAATACATCTTTATATTTAATATTTCGTTTTAACCGGTGTAATCAAAGCTATCAAAAAATAAAAAAATTACGCTTTTTGATAGATTTTTGATAGGATGATAGATTTCATTCAAACAATTTATAGATAATGCTATAAATACTTTTAATTCACACATAATAATCATTTTTGAAAGGTGAAAAATATGGATCGAAAATATGTTGCTGTCTTATTAATCGGCGTGATGGTACTTTCCGTCGCCGGAACAATGGTTGCTGTATCAACATACGGTTTTTTTGGGAAAGTGCTGATTGATTCGGATATTGCAAAAGAGATCAAAGTGAATGAAGAGGCTTACAAAAAGCAAATTCAAATTCAAAAAACCATTGAAAAATGGTATTATTATCCATACAACGAATCCGACATATTTACGGGGATATATTACGGAATAGGCGACAGCGTGGATGATCCTTATACTTATTATATGACAAAAGAACAATATGATGACTTAAAGTTTGAAAACAACATGGGAGATGTTGGCGGCATTGGAATACAAATGATGCAGGATAAAGACGGGACAAAAGTCATCACAAAAGTATATCCACAGACGCCTGCCGATAGAGCGCCTTTGAAAAAAGGAGACGAAATCTTAAAAGTCAATGATGAAGATGTTTCAAAAATGTCGGTTGAAGAAATGGCTGCCAAAATAAGAGGAAAAGCCGGAACAAAAGTTAAAATCGAAGTTCTTCGGGGCGAACAGTCGTTTGTGTATGAAATTGTCAGAGAAAATAATGTTGTGAAATCGGTTTATTCAGAGAAAAAAGGAAATATCGGATATATAGAAATTTCATCTTTTACGGACGAAACCGGAAAAGAATTTGAAACCCATCTCAAGGAACTTCAAAAACAAAATATACAAGGACTGATCATTGATTTGCGCGACAATCCCGGCGGCAGCGTTAGTGCTGTATTAAATATTTCAGATCAGCTTTTGAGTAATAAAACTGTTTGCTATATTGACTATCATGATGAGCCGATGCAAGAAATAATATCGGACCGCAAAATGATAGATATTCCCTATGTTATTTTAGTAAATAATAGAAGTGCCAGCGCATCAGAGCTTTTGGCAGGCGCCGTCAAAGATAACAACGCCGGTACATTAATCGGAGAAACAACATTTGGAAAAGGGATCATCCAAATTATTATTGAATTAAAAGACGGATCAGCTGTAAAAGTGACAACCGGTCAATATTATTCCCCGAACAATCATGTGATTCAAGAGATTGGAATCGCACCGGATATTGAAATTCAAAATGGGTATGACAGCAACGGAGAATTGATAAAAGACAATCAAATGGAAAAAGCAGTGGAAATATTAAATAAAATGATTTCAGAAGGCACCTTAAATTAAAAAATATAGGAAATTATATCAAAATGATATCAAAATGATATGTTTTTAAACAAAATGCTATAAAAAGGGTTGTAGCAAAAGAAACAGCATTGGTAGAAGATATGTAGAAAAATATGATGAAAATAGTTACAAAAATGTTGTTTTTTGATATGTTTTGATATGAAAATTATTTAGGCTAAAAAAAACGAATGAAAATATAGCAAATTTTGACCGAATTGATAGAATCTGCTATAATTTGAACGACAAGTATATATTCAATTGGAACCTATTACTTCCTTGTCAGCGTTGGGCTAAGAATCATTAACTCAACCGGACTCGAAAAAATCTTTGAATTGGAAGAAATGTGTGAAAAGAGAAAAGGATGATTTGTGGCGAATTATCCTTTTCTGAACTTCCAAACCTTTTTTTAAAAAAACGATTGTTAAAATCATTCTATAACAGAATCATTCGAGATCCATTTGAATCTGTTCGTAAATAACGATATTACTAATTAATATGTGATCCCATATATGTTTTATAAATAATTGCGGCAGAGAATAATTTTATAAATTTTAAAAAATTTGTTTCTTAACTGTTTGAATTTAATACTGCTTGAATTGTTTCCTTAACTGTTTGAATTTAATACTGCTTGAATTGTTTCCTTAACTGTTTGAATTTAATACTGCTTGAATTATTTCCTTAACTGTTTGAATTTAACATTGCTTGTTTCTTAATGTTAAATTTAATACTGCTTGAGTTTCATTTTCTAGATTTTGATGTATTGTTTCGTTTTGTTTAATGTCACTTGATATTAATGATAATTCCAATCACAGAGATTATATATATTGGAAAAACAATCAATCCACCTGAAAAGGCTTAAAAAAAGTTTAAAATAAACTTAATATGAGTTTAAAATAAGCTTAAGTCGGCTTAAAATTCAAGTTTTAATAAGCTTAAGTAGGTTTAACATAGGGCTTAAAATAAGCCTTAAGCAGGCTTAAAATAAGCCATAAGTAGGCTTAAAATAAGCCTTAAGTAAGCTTAAAATAAACCTTAAGTAAGCTTAAATAAGCCTTAAGTAAGCTTAAAATAAGCTTAAGTAAGCTTAAAATAAGCATAAGTAGGCTGAACACAGGGGCTTAAAATGGCTATAAGTCTAAAAATCAATTGAAAACCAAAAAGCATACGGATTGAAAAAATCATGTTACTGATACCGGAAACAGTCGTAAATAAACATAAATATCAAGTGTATCCTGTCAAATCATCCCTTTGGAGCATTGATTTATTGACACGGATACTCACGAAATCTGTTTTATTTTCAAAAATTATTTACGATTTTACTTTTACTTTCCTTTTTTCAACATTTTCTTTTTTAACAAAAAATATTATATCCATGATAAAGATCCGAATTAAAAGCAATGTGGTTTTCAACAGAGAGAAACTTACCCTATTAAAAAATAGCAAAATGCTATCAAAATGATATAAATTTTAAAAATTATAAACAATATTCATAAAAAAATACAGGAGACAACAAATGCCGAAACGACAAGATGTAAAAAAAGTATTATTAATCGGATCCGGACCAATTACAATCGGACAAGCCGCAGAATTTGACTTTTCAGGAACACAAGCATGTCGCGCACTTAAAGAAGAAGGAATCAATGTTGTCTTGATCAACTCTAATCCGGCAACCATCATGACAGATCCGGAAACGGCTGATTCGGTCTATGTAGAACCGATTAACGCCGAAATTATTGAAAAAATTATTGAAAAAGAAAAACCGGACAGTATTATTGCAGGAATCGGCGGACAGACCGGCCTGAATATGACAACGGAATTATTTGAAAAAGGCATTCTTGCAAAGCATAATGTCAAGCTTTTAGGAACACAAGTTGAATCCATTAAAAACACAGAAGACCGAGAGTTATTTAAAGATCTGATGGTCAGCATCGGAGAAAAAGTTCCAAGAAGCAAGGCTGTTGTTTCAATGGATGAAGTTGAAGCAACCATCAAAGAATTTGGTCTGCCGCTTATTATCCGACCGGCATATACGCTTGGAGGCGCCGGCGGTGGCATTGCGCACACCCGTGAAGAATTGATGGAAATTTCAGAAAGAGGATTTAAAAAGAGCCGCATTCACCAGCTTTTGATTGAAGAAAGCGTTCTTGGCTGGGAAGAAATTGAATATGAAGTGATGCGGGACAAAAATGATACATGTGTTGTCATCTGTACAATGGAAAACATTGATCCGATGGGGATTCATACCGGCGAGTCTATGGTTGTTGCACCCATTCTCACAGTTCCAAAAGATGATGAAAAAATGCTTCGCGCTGCAGCCATTCGGATTTTGAGAGCCTTAAACATCGAAGGCGGCTGCAATATTCAGCTGGCTTACAATCCCGAAACGCATGATTACAGAGTCATTGAAGTCAATCCGCGTGTTTCCCGCTCATCTGCTTTGGCTTCAAAAGCAACCGGATTTCCGATTGCAAGAACCACTGCTAAAATTGCAATCGGCTTGACACTGGATGAATTGATCAAAGGCGTCGAAATCGGCTCTTCAAACTATGAACCCAATGTCCAATACATTGTTGCAAAAATGGCGCGCTGGCCTTTTGATAAATTCACGGCTGCAGACAGAACATTAACGACGTCCATGAAAAGTACAGGCGAAGTGATGGCGATCGGCGGCACCGTTGAAGATGCGCTCCAAAAATCAATTCGCGGGCTGGACCTTGGAAAACACATTGATGAATATTCTTGGACAAACGAAGAAATTGAAAAACTTTTGAGAGGGGCAACCGATGAACGCATCTTTGTCATCATTTATGCCTTGAAAAAGGGATATTCCGTCAAAACAATTTCCGATTGGACAAAAATCAATCCGTTCTTCATTGAAAAAATCAGCAATTTTGTCTTGTTTGAAAAAACGCTCTCCGAAGAACCGCTGACAAAAGAAATTCTTTTGGAAGCTAAAAAATTAGGATTCAGCGATGAAAGAATCGGCGAACTAGCCAAAAAGAGCCGAGAAGAAGTTGCCGACATGAGAGAGAAGGAGCAAATTATTGCATCTTACCGCATGGTTGACTCTTGTGCCGATGATTTGGAATCATTTACGCCTTATTATTACACACAGTACGATGCCCCAAACCTCTCAAAAACCACCGACCGCAAAAAAGTCCTGATTCTCGGATCCGGACCGATTCGTATCGGACAAGGGATTGAGTTTGACTACTGTACCGTTCATGCCGTTAAGGCGCTTCGCGAAGAAGGCATTGAAACGCATATCATCAACAACAACCCCGAAACCGTTTCAACGGACTACGACACATCCGATAAGCTTTTCTTTGAGCCGGTGACGCTTGAAGATGTCATGAATATTGTGGAAAAAGAGAATCCGGATGGCATTTTGGTACAGTTCGGCGGACAAACATCCGTAAACTTAGCCATTCCGCTTGAAAAGGAACTCAAAAGAAGAGGCTTAAAAACACAGATTTTGGGAACATCGCCTGAAGATATGGATGTTGCAGAAGACAGAGAGCGTTTCAACGTCATGATGAAAAAGCTTGGCATCTTGCAGCCGGAAGCCGGATACGCAGCTTCGGGAAAGCAAGCCGTTGAAATTGCCGAAAAAATCGGTTATCCGGTTTTGGTTCGTCCTTCCTATGTTTTGGGCGGGCGGGCGATGGAAATTGTTTACAGCCAAGATGAGCTTGAAAAATATATTAAGGAAGCTGTTCGTGTTTCCCAAGATCATCCGATTTTAATTGACGACTATTTGGAAGGTGCAAGAGAAATTGATGTCGATGCCGTTTGCGATTCAAAGAATGTTTTCATCGGCGCCATCATGGAACACGTCGAAGAAGCAGGCATTCACTCCGGCGACTCGGCTTGTGTTCTTCCGCCCCAAACCCTTCCTGAAGAAACTTTAGAAATTGTTCGAGACTACACCCGAAAGATTGCTTTGGCTTTGAATGTCAAAGGCATGATTAACATCCAAATGGCAGAGCAAAACGGCAAAGTTTTTGTGTTGGAAGCTAACCCAAGATCCAGCCGAACCGTCCCCTTCGTTTCAAAAGCGATTGGCATTCCTCTTGCAAAGATTGCTGCAAAAGTCATGATCGGCAAATCCCTAAAAGAACAAGGATATGTTGCGAACAAAGAACCCACGATTAAACACGTTGCTGTCAAAGAAGTGATTTTGCCGTTTGACAAACTTTCAGGTGCAGACCCGCTTTTGAGTCCTGAAATGAAGAGTACCGGCGAAGTGATGGGAATTGACTATCGATTAGATGTGGCGTTCTTTAAAGCAGAAATGGCTGCGGACAATATATTGCCGCTTGAAGGAACCGTTTTCATGTCCATTCGCGATAAAGACAAAAATGATATATTAACTGTTGCCAAAGAGATGGCATCCGCCGGATTAAAGCTCATCGGAACCAAAGGAACCGCCGAGTTCATGGAAAAAAACGGCATTTCAATGGACATCGTTTTAAAAGTCCATGACGGCACACCAAACGTCATTGACCGCATCCGCAAAAATGAAGTGAACTTAATCATCAACACCCCGACGGAAAAAATGAAAGCCCGCCGCGACGGTTCAAAAATCCGCCGCGCTGCCGTTGATTACGGCATCCCGTATATCACAACCCTTCAAAGTGCAAAACTCGCAGGAAAGGCAATTGTCGGGGCTAAAGTCAACAAAGCAACGGTAAAATCGATTCAAGAATATATTAAGGACAATGCATAATTGTCCTTCTTTTTTTTAATTTTTATTGGTTTTTTCAATTTTTACTTATTTTTCAACGGCTTTTAAAAACAGCCAACGCTCTCCAAAAAAAAATAAAAAAAAGAAAAGAAAGAAAATGACTTCAAACGAAATCATTTTTCTTCATTACTTCATCATTTACTCAGGTTGTTTTCAAACCGAGTGCACGGGCGCTGATTTCAACGATGTCTTCGATAACCATATCGGCTTTGCCAACGTTTTCAGCTTTTAAGGCGTCAAGACCGTCAGAGAGGTTTCTCTTACAGAACGGACAGGCTTGAGCATAAATATTTGTTTGTGTTTTGTCTTCGGGGTACAAAACTTCAATGGCGTCTCCGACACGCATTTTTGCAATAGACAATGCCAAATCTGGCAGACCGGATTTGACACCGCCGCCGGCACCACAGCATCTTTGATAAGATTTTGTGCGCTCCATTTCTACATAAGTCATGCCGGGCATGCTTTGGAGAACTTTTCGGGGTTCGTCATAAACACCGACGTGGCGTCCAAGGTGGCACGGGTCGTGGTAAGTGACAACTTTGTCTTCGCCAAATGGTTTTTGTTCCCATTTCACTTCTCCTTTTTCGATTTTTTCGGCAAGGAATTGGGAGACGTGCATGATTTTAAAGGGTACTTCTTCACCAAGAAGTCTGGGCCAGTCTACGAGGGATGCTCTGAAACAGCCGGAACATGCATAAAGAACAAGTTTTGCGCCTTTGGCTTTTATGGCATCGACGTTGGCTCTTGCCAATCTTTTTGCAAGTTCGTTTTCTTTGTGGTATTGGCCGGTTCTGATTAAAACAGAGCCGCAGCAGGCTTCATCTTCGCCAATCATACAGAATTCAACGCCGAGTTTGTTTAAAACACGGGCTGTTGAAATTGCAAGGTTGGTTTGCTTCAGACCTGCCGTACAGCCGCTGAAATAAAGAATGTCTGCTTTGTCGGCGATTTTAACATCTTCAGGAATCCAGTTCAAGCGGTTGGCTTTTGGTTCATTGTAAGCGTTGTTGGAATCATTGATTATTTTTGGTATTTGAGATTGCTTGCCGTACGGACCGGTTCCTCTTTTGACGAGGTTGGCGCGCATGGCTTCCCAAAGCTCGACTGTGTTGATGCCGGATTCACAAACCGTGGCACAAATGCCGCAGGTTGTACAGCCGTGAACGTCATCTTTGAATGCGACAAATTCTTCTTCAGGAATTTCTTTCGGACCAAAAAGCGTTGCCATAAAACCGTAGGATTTGTCAACGAACTTTTTCCAGCGGTAAATTTTATCACGCGGGGAAAGACCCGGCTTGAATCCGGAACCTTCGTAGGTCGGGCACCATTCGGCGCATTCACCGCATCGCATACAGCCGTCAAGTTCCATTAATTGGGCAGCCGTTATGTTTTTAATTTCAAGAGAGGGGGCTTTTTTTGCCATTACTTTTCGCCTCCTTTATTCAGAATCATTGTCAAAGGACTTGTAATCATGTGAATATACTTGCTAAACGCAATGATTGAAAATCCGATGAAGAGTGCAAGAACGCTGTGTGCTAAAGCCAGTTCTTTGACGTAGGTGAGGAAAACCGGCATACCCCAAAGCGTCCAAATCTTATAGTCTAAGAAAAGCAGATCAATGCCGGTAAAATCAGTAATTCCTGTTGCAATATATCTTCCGGCGTGTGCGATAAAGCCGGACACGACGACAACAAAGAGCGTCACAATCAAAACAGCGTCATAAGAGTTTGTGTTTTGGCGGACTTTGGGGATAACAAGTCTGCGCACAAGAGCAATCAAAACACCGAACAGCAAGATGTAGCCGAGAACTTGGTTGGGGAATTGAAGCAGATCTCTGAAGTGTCCGGGATCCATAATTTCAATGCCGACCATGTGTGTAATCTCAATGAAAAACATGAGACCGGATAAAGCGAAAAGGCCCATCCAACCAACGAAAATAAGGATGTGCATGAACCAGCGGAATGGATCTGCCCTAAGAGTTCTTCTTTGGAGCAAAACATCAAAAATTAATGTTTCAAAAAAAATCTGACCATGGTGAACAGAGTGTGCATTTAATTGATTCCAATAGGATTTAAAGAAAACAAGAATGTTGCCTTTTTTTCCGTCAACAGGGTCCAGCCCGTAACCTTCGGAGCCTTGACTCCATTTGCGAAGGTTAAAGTAAAGACCGATAAGAAGAAGGAAAATAGAAAGGGAACACATTGTCATCATCACAACAAATGTCAATGAGACACCTGAAATTCCTGAAAAATATTCCATAATAAATCTCCATTTTGTTTAAAACGACCAAAATCGTACTAAAATTGATAAATATAAGTATTTTTTAATTTATAGTGCCTTTCTATCAAGCCGTTTCGATAAAAATGGCATGACCCGACAAAGTCTCTGATAGAAGTTGTACACATTTTGTACCACTTATATTTAAATATTATCACTCAACCGATTTAAAAAATGAAGAAATATAAAAACAAAAAAAGAAAGGCATAACAATTAATTATAAACGGGATAATTGTTGCATGACAAATTAAAACAAAAAGTGACAAGTAAAAATGTCGGAAACGGAAATGCCAGAAACAGAAATGCCGGAAACGGAAATTCCAAAAGAGTTGGAAAAATCGAAAGAATTGGAAGAATCGGAAGAATCGAAAGAATCGGAAGAATTGGAAGAATTGAAAGAATCGGAAGAATCGGAAAACGCTCAAATCATTCCGTCTCAATTCGCATCAAATCTCCGTATTGTTTTAGTGGAACCGCTCTATCAAGGAAATGTCGGTTCCGTCTGCCGTATTATGAAAAACTTCGGATTTTTGAATTTGTATCTCGTCAATCCGTGTGCTCTTGAAGGTGAAGCCAGAGCTATGGCTTCTCATGCCGTTGATGTTTTACAAAACGCCCGCGTTTGTTCAACCATTGAAGAAGCCGTCTCTGACTGCGATGTTGTAATCGGAACAACGGGATCGCGTGCATTTAAGGGATGCGACCACATCCGAACCCCTGCCCTTTCTCCCAAATTATTGAAGGAAAAAATAGAAGAATATCATCCCGACACAAAATTTGCCTTATTATTCGGGCGTGAAGACAGCGGTTTTTCCAATGCCGAACTGTCTTTGTGTTCCATAATTGCAACGATTCCGACCTCTCATATTTATCCGATTATGAATTTGTCCCATGCTGTCGGGGTGATGGTTTATGAACTGTCCGGCGCAAGCCTGACCGGAAAATACAAAACAACAGATTTTGAAAGCTTTAATGCCTTATGCAATCACTTTGAGGATGTTTTAGAAGACATGGAATTTGACCCGCTTAAAAAAGAAAAAATCGCCCTCATGATGAAGCGCATTCTTGGGCGTGCCGACCTGACCGTTTGTGAAGCACGAACATTGCGCGGCATTTTTAGAAACATCCGGTATTATGCCAAAAAATCAAAAGGTGAAGACGTCAGCAAATATCGAAGGGAGATCAAAAACCAATTCGATGATGACGATTTTGAAAAAGAAGCGTATGATTTGGATTTTGAAAATGATTGTGAAAATGATTGATAAGAAAGGTTGATCAATTATGATTAAAAAAACTCTAAAAAACAAAGTGTTGTTTCATCAGGATTGAAAAACACAATTGTTTTTATCAATTTTGTATTATTTCACCATAATCTTTAAGTAATCATTATATCTCTTAAAAGCACAAATATGAAAAATAATTGTTTCTCTCGTTTGATTTTGGTATCATTCGGGGGTAGGCACAATTTTTATTTGAAATGAATTTTCTTTTTGATACCTTTATCTATGTATCAATCTTTTTATTATTCGTTTCATCTTTTTATTCTTATCATTATTTATTTCGGCTTCAAATGTCGGAGGAATGAGCATGGCACAACCCAGTTTAAATATCGGTATGGTCGGACATGTCGACCACGGAAAAACCACACTTGTCAAAGCGTTATCCGGTGTGTGGACGGATACACACAGCGAAGAAATAAAACGCGGGATCTCAATTCGTCTCGGCTACGCTGATGCAATTTTTAGGAAATGCCCAACGTGTGAAGGACCGCAGCGCTATTCTGCTGAAAAGAAATGTGCACACTGTGGCAGCAAAACGGAAGAAATCAAAACGGTTTCATTCGTCGATGCCCCCGGTCACGAAACGCTGATGGCAACCATGCTTTCCGGC
Organism: Methanimicrococcus sp.; assembly: GCA_009776675.1. The sequence continues at coordinate 5,929 of WRNK01000002.1, read as the reverse complement.
GCAGCAATCATGGACGGTGCCATGCTTGTGATTGCTGCCAACGAAACATGCCCGCAGCCGCAGACAAAAGAACACTTAATGGCGCTTAATATCGTCGGTATTCGAAATGTCGTGATTGTCCAAAACAAAATTGACTTGGTTTCAAAGGAGCGTGTCTTGGAACACTACAAAGAAATTAAGAAATTTGTGAAGGGCACTGTTGCTGAAAATGCACCGATTATCCCGCTTTCTGCTCAACAAAACATTAACATTGACGCTTTGATTCAGGCGCTTGATATGCACATTCCGACCCCTGAACACAAAACGGAAATGGATACACAAATGTTGATCGCGCGTTCCTTTGACATCAACCATCCGGGTTTTACTTATGAAGAAATCAAAGGCGGCGTCATCGGAGGTACATTGACTCGAGGTGTTTTCAAAGAAGGCGATGAAGTTGAAATTCGTCCGGGATTGAAAGTGACTTCCGACGGAATAACACGATGGGAGCCGATTCATACAAAAATTACGGAAATTCATGCCGGCAAATCCAAAGTGAAAAAAGCCATTCCGGGAGGTCTTTTGGCACTCGGAACACTGCTTGATCCGTCTTTGACAAAAGGGGATTCGCTCACCGGTCAGGTCGTTGGGAAACCCGGAACACTGCCGCCGACAAGAGAGAATTTTTTGATCAAATTAGACCTTTTAAAACGTGTTGTCGGTGTCACAAACGAATCCGAAATTAATGAAATCAAAACAAGTGAGCCGCTGATGCTGAACATCGGAACAGCCACAACAGTCGGCGTTGTGACAAGCGCCAGAAAAGATGTTGCTGAAGTAAAGTTGAAAAGACCGGTTTGTGTTGAAAAAGGCGCACGTGTTGCCATCAGCAGACGTATCGATTCCAGGTGGCGTTTGATCGGTGTCGGTGTTATCGAAGACTGAATCGGATGAGGCAATCATCAAATCTCGTGTCTCCTGCCTCATTGATACAAACGGCTTTATGATTCCGGTTCAGTTCGGGGTCGATATCTTTTCGGAACTGAATCGTTTGGGCTTTTCCCGTTTTTTGACCGCTTCTGCCGTTCTTCGCGAGTTGACGCATCTGTCTCAGACGGTGTCGGGTTCAGATAAGGCAGCTGTTCGCATTGCTCTTCAACTGGCTCAAAAATGCCAAATCATTGATGATTCAAACTCAAACTCAACATTGCAATCATCTTCCTATGCCGATGACATCCTCTTTAATTATGCTGTTAACAATTCAATTGCCGTATTGACAAATGATGTTCAGTTGCGTCAAAGATTGACTCAAAAAGGCATTCCGGTCATATCCATGCGCCAAACAAAACGGTTGGATTTCGTTTCTCAAAAATAAATCAAATACAAGAAACAAAAAATAAGATCAAAAGCGAAATCAAATGCGAAAGTTAAAAATAAAGGGATGATTTAAGTTTCTAAAAACTCTTTTATATCTATTCATTTATCTATGCTCATTTACATCTAACTTTAATATCATTCATTCCATTCTAAAAAGCAGTGTGTTCTTACGTTTGCTTTAATAAATCAGGTGAAAACTTATGTATAAATTAATGACTCTCGTCGATACAGTTCGCATTGATCCGACACTTCTCGGCGAAGATGTGAAATCCAATGTCAAAAAAGCTTTGAAAACCAAATTGGAAGGAAAAGTTGACAAAAAAATCGGTTGTTTGGTTGCGGTATGCGGTGTTGAGCGCATCGGTGAAGGCCATATCCTTTACGGCGACGGCGCTGTTTATTATGATGTAACGTTTAAAGCCATTATGTTTATTCCCGAAAATCAGGAAATTATTGAAGGCGAAGTCCTTGAAACCGTCAGCTTTGGTGTTTTTATCGGTATCGGTCCGATGGACGGTTTGCTTCACGTCAGTCAAATTACGGATGAATTTATGTCTTATGACGCCAAAAACGGCAGGCTTATTTCAAAAACAGGCAAGAAAGCGATTGGAGAAGGCGACCATGTTCGTGCCAGAATCGTTGCGGTCAGCATTAATGAAAGAGACCCGCGCGAAAGCAAAATCGGCATGACGATGCGCCAGACAGCTCTCGGGCGCAAACAATGGATCGAAGACGCACGCGATAAATCCGGAAAAGAAGGCGGCGGCAAAAAGAAAAAAGGAAAAGGAGAGGACACAAACAATTAATGTGCCCTCATATAAGGTGTTATTATGGCAGAAAAAGTATGCAGAAAATGCATGAGATTGGTCAATGCAGAAAAATGTGAAATTTGTGAGTCAACCGATTTAGCAGAGGAGTGGTTTGGTCTTTTGGTCGTTGTCGACCCGTTAAAATCCGAAATCGCCAAACGCATGAATTACAATTTGGCAGACAAATACGCATTGAAGGTGCGCTGATTGGATCTTTTTTTCAATCTCCCGATCGAGTTTCGCCCGTTCCTGAAAAATCCTTACGGCAAGCTGTATTCAGGAAATGATCCGGCACTGATCGAAAAAATCAATATCCCGTCAGACGCTGTTGTTATTGCTGTCGGCGATGTGACAACCTACAATCTTTTCAAAGCCGGATTTATGCCGCGCTTGTGTTTGATTGACCGCATTACGAAACGTTCCGCTGTTTCAACCGCCATTTTAGACGTCATCTCAAGAACCGATTATATCAATACCTCCGTTAAAAATCCGGCAGGCGTGATTTCAAGCGAAATGGTTTTGTGTATCAAAAAATCATTAGAAACGCCCCACAAACACATTTGCATCAATGTTAATGGCGAAGAAGATTTAGCAACAATTCCCGTCATTGCTTTTTCAAAAGTCGGATCGCTTGTATTATATGGGCAGCCTGATGAAGGCATTGTTTGCGTGACCGTCACGGAAGAAAAGAAAAAAGAAATGAAGGACATGCTTCTTCAAATCTTTACAGCAAAAAATGCTAAAAAGATGAAGAACAGCGTTTTGGTTCCGTCTGAACCCGGTGACAACTTGATTTTGGAAGTTGAAACATTTGTGAAAACGATTTTTTGATTTCATTTTTGTCTTTTTTGAAAAAGATTTATAACCGAGAACTTCCTTTTCAAGACGCTATATCCGACCATCCGTTTTATCGGTTCTCGGAGGTTTCATTATGGAAATTAAAATTATCAAAGACTTACAAAATAAATTATTAAATCGAAGCGAACTGGATTTCACTGTTGAATATGAAGGTCCGACTCCGTCACGCGCCGATGTCAGAAAAAAACTTGCTGCTTTGTTGAACAAAGACTTGGAATTGGTCTTGATTCAAAAAATGGAAGCTGAATATGGTGTTCAGCTCGTCAAAGGATATGCAAAGATCTATGAATCCGAAGACCGCATGAAGCAAGTTGAAAACGAACACATTCTTCTCAGAAACAAAATGCCTGAAGAACCGACAGAAGAAGCTGCTGAAGAAACAGCTGAAACAGCAGCAGAATCTACAGAAGAAACAGTTGAAGAAGCAGCAGAATCTGCCGATGAGCCGGCAGAAGAGGATGAGGAGTGAGTTAAATGGCCGTGAAAGATTATTATAAAGTTGAAGGCAACAAAGTCACCCGCTTAAACAAATTCTGTCCGAAATGCGGACCAGGTGTTTTCCTTTCCGAACACAAAAACAGAAACGCCTGCGGTAAGTGTGGCTACACTGAATTCAAAAAATAATTATTTTTAAGGGAGCAGAAATTTTCTGCCCTTTCTTTTTTTGTTTTAGATTAAACAACGAGGTATCGGTGTTTAATATCCCGAAAGCTCAAAGTATCAAAGCGTTTTTTTAATTCATCCGCTGTTTTTTTCAATTCATCCGCTGTTATTTTCAATTCATCCGCTGTTTTTTTTCAATTCATCCGCTATTTTTTTCAATTCTTCCGCTGCCTTTTTCGCATCATCGCTTCCCATTATCGCAGAAACCACAGCAACACCGTCAATTCCTGTTCCTTTCAAAAGCGGCATTGTCTTTATCGAAATTCCGCCGATGGCAACAACCGGAATGGAAACAGCATTTTTGATTTCCTTTAACTTATCGGGTGGCACGTCCGCTGCATCTTTTTTAGTTCCTGTCGGGAAAACTGCGCCGGCACCTAAATAATCAGCGCCATCCGCCTCCGCAATTTTTGCTTCTTCAATTGTTGATACCGAAACGCCTAAAATTTTATCGGGACCAAGAAGGCGGCGCGCAACCACGGCAGGCAAATCACTTTGACCGACATGGAGACCGTCACAGTCAACTGCAAGTGCAATGTCTAAGCGATCATTGATCAAAAACGGCACTTTTCGACCTGTTTTTACCTCAATTTTTTTTAAAAGAGAAAAAATATGGCGCGCGGATTCATAAAAAGAAAGTGAGTCGGCGTCTTTTTCACGAAGTTGAACAATAGAGACGCCGCCGAGAATTGATTGTTCAATTTGGTGTAAAAACATATCCGGCGGGCAAAATGATCTGTCAGTCACAAGATAAACGGAATAATCAATTTGATCTTTATCAATTTGATCTTTATCAATTTGACCTTTATCATTATCAATTTGATCCGATTTATGATTTTCACTCTTCACAATAATCATTCTTCATAAACGTAAATTTTTGATTTTGTTCGGAAATCGTTTTCATCGATTGATGAAAGTGCATTCATGTATTTTGTATGGAAACTGCCAAGACCGACTTGATTTACTTTATTATTTTCGACAAAATCATGAGCCATCTCTCCGGCAAGTCCGCTTAAAACAAAAGCGGCAACAACGGCATCTAACAGTTTTTCCTTCTCTGCCAAACCAACAGCGCCGGCATAACCGCCGACCAAACTGCTTAAAACGCAGCCGGAGCCTGTAATTTTACAAAGCATCGGATGACCGTTGGCAACATAATATGTCTTTTTGCCGTCTGAAATAATGTCAACTTCACCGGTTGCACCGACAATACAATTGAATTTTAAAGCGGCCTCTTTAACAAGTTGAGAAGCTTCATAAGCATTTTCAAATGTCACGGCATCGGTTGCTGCGGCTTCAACGCCTTTTGTCTGTCCCGAAAAACCGTAAAGCGCACGAATTTCAGACATATTTCCACGAATAATGTCCGGCTGAACTTCTTCAATAATTTGTTTGGAAACAGTATCTCTCAATTTTGTTGCGCCGGCGCCGACAGGATCAAAAATAATCGGGACGCCGATTTTTTTGGCTTTTTTGCCGGCGGCAAGCATACTTTCAACTTGAAGCGGCATGAGTGTTCCGATATTTAAAACAAGAGCGCTTGAAATGGAAACGATATCTTCAACTTCCCGAAGGTCTTCTGACATAATCGGAGCAGCGCCGGCAGCCAGCAAGCCGTTGGCACAATCTGTCATTGTGACACGATTTGTAATACAATGAACCAGCGGAATTTTTTGTTTTACGTTTGCAAGCAATTTTGCAACTTTTTCTGGAGTGTCTTTGGATAATATGAGTGTCACAAAAATAACCTCTGAATATGTAAAAATAGTTCATTTTGATTTTAGAAGAAATATGATAAATAGATTATGCTTCCGATTGATTTTTTACACCAATAATGTATAATTGTCATCACCATTTTCTGAACTGCTGAATTATAATCAACCAATGGTCAATCAATTAACATTATTGCTGTCATTTTCAAAAATAATAAAAAACATAACCAAATGATTCGTCAAATTAAAATTGAATCTGAGATCGGGACAGCTGATATGAAAAATTTGTTTCAAAAATTCGGAAAACCTAGAACATTTTCTTTCGACAAGGGGTAATGTACACAAATTTACAATAATGTATATTGATGTACAAAAGATTAATATATCAATCATTCCTTTTATCCCTCTACGGAGTGACCAACATTGAACATTCATAGAGTTGTTCATGCGTCCTCCGCGGAGTGAACAAATGAGTGATATACAAAATACTGGAACAAATAAGAACAGATACATGGTACTGATTGCCGGCAT
>WRNK01000001.1 GCA_009776675.1 Methanimicrococcus sp. | reverse complement strand
ATCTTTTTTCATTTAACCACCACATCTTTTTTCATTTAACCACCGCATCTTTTTTCATTTAATCACCGCGTCTGTACTGTGCCATTTTGTTGGCGATGCGTGCAGCATAAGCGCCTGCAATAAATCCGGCATCGATGTTGACAACACTGATGACAGAACACGATTGAAGCATGGAAAGAAGAGCCGCTTTGCCTTTGGCGCCGGCGCCGTAGCCGGATGACACCGGAAGTCCGATGACGGGGGCGTCAATCATTCCGGCAACAACTGTCGGAAGCGTTCCTTCGCGGCCTGCGGCAACAACAACGGCATCCGGCTTTGCCTCGCGCAATTTTTCCATTTCAAGAAGCAGTCGGTGGTAGCCGGCGACTCCGACGTCATAAATTTCAATCGTCTTGCAGCCCATTTCTTCGGCGGTCATTTTGGCTTCTTCGGCGACTTTGATGTCCACCGTTCCTGCCGAAATAATGGCAACGATGCCGCCGCTTTGAACCGGCTGAGATTTGCCGTCGGCGTAAACAACGCATGTTGTTTGAGAACGGCTTTTTTGAAGATTTGGAAATGCAGCCTCCAGTTTTTCAAGCTGGGGGGGAGAGACGCGCGTGATGAGAAGACGGCCGACGGTTTCAACGGATGCGCGGACAATAGAGATCAAATCGTCATCATTTTTGTCTTCCGCTAAAATGGCTTCAGGAACTCCTGTTCGGCGGCATCGGAATGTATCAATTTTGGCAATATCGGAAACGGCCAAATAGCCCATTGAGCGAATCATCTCTTCGGCAGAATTTAAATCGATAACGCCTTGACGATATTGTTCTAATATTTTTTGGAGATCCATTTGAAGCCTCAAATAAAATTTTATGATGTCATTGACTTATTTTTACTTATATTTACGCTATACTTTTTCACTTTTTGTTTTATGTTTTTTATGATTTTTATGCTTTTTATTAAAAAAAACCTGTATTTTTCGGGAGAAAGGAGAAAAGAACCGGGCTGAAAAAACGGAAGGCTTTTAAATTATCGAAGGATAAAAAAAATGTTCTTTTTGAAAAATCTGTCATTTTTTAAAAAACACAAACTGAAATAAAAAAAATGAAAACAAAAGGAACAATGGAAAAGCAGCAGAAACAGCAGAAACAGAAGAAAACTGAAAATTGAAATGAAAACTACCATAATACACAACAGAGGATGAAAATATGTTACCCCAAGAGGATCACAAATTGATTGTTGAAAAGTTAGGCCGCGAACCCAATTTTTTGGAACAGGGCTTTTTCTTAAATCTTTGGAGCGAGCACTGCTCCTACCGTTCAAGTGCCGTTCTTTTGAGAAATTTTAAAACAGATGGCGAAAATGTGATCATCGGTCCGGGAGATGACGCAGCTGTTGTCAAATTCGATGACGAATACATTCTTTCTGTTGCAATGGAAAGCCACAACCACCCGTCTTACATTGATCCGTTTGCCGGCGCTGCTACAGGTGTCGGCGGCATTGTCCGGGATGTTATTTCCATGGGAACAGCCCCGATCGCCGTTTTAGCACCGTTTTATGTCGGGCCGCTGACTTCCGATAAAAACAGATGGCTGTTTGATAACATTTTAAAAGGCGCTGCCGATTACTCAAAAACAATAAATGTGGCTGCCGTTCGCGGCGAATCTTACTTTGACGACAGATACAGCGGAAACCCGCTTGTCAATGTTGTTTGCGTCGGCGTCGGGAAAAAGGAAAACCTGATGACATCTATTTCAAAGGCTGTCGAAAACCGGTTTATTCTTTTCGGTTCCAAAACCGGACGTGACGGTCTTGGCGGTGCAGCGTTTGCGTCAGGTGATATGTCTGAAGAAGATGCCCCCGACAAATCTTCCATTCCAACCGGTGATGCTGAACTTGAAAAACGCGTTATTGACGCAACCCTTGAAATTATTGAGAAAAAACTTGTGGAATCCTGCCGCGACTTGGGTGCTTCGGGATTAGCGGGCGCAACATCCGAAATGGCTGAAAAAGGCGGATTTGGCATTCACGTTATTGCTGACGACATCCCCGTCTTTTACGACAATTTGACGCTTTATGAGATCATGCTTTCTGAAACACAAGAGCGCATGCTGATAGAAGTGAATCCAAAAAACATCGCTGCTGTCATGGAGATCATGAAAAAGCACAACGTACTCGCCACCGATGTCGGATATTTGACAAAAGAAAAGACATACGTTGTCGAATACAAAGGAAAAATCGAAGTAAACCTGCCGATTGAGTTTTTGATTAAGGGCGTTCCAAAAACGGAGATGCTTGAAAAAGAACCTCCCGCACGTGATTCAAAACTGGTTTCCAAAAAACCGGAAGAGCCAAAAGACATGAAAAAATGTCTTTTGACAATGCTGTCTTCTGAAAATCTGGCGAGCCGAAAAGTTGTATGGGAAGCCTTTAAAGAAGCCACTCTTCCGTGTGTGATCGGTGAAGCCGGCGGTGATGCGGGCATCATTAAAGTGACCGACAAAAAAGGTGTTGCCATGACATGCGGATGCGAGCCTGCAATCAGCCTTGTGGATCCTTACGCCGGCGCCGTCATAACCGTGATTGAAAACGCGATGAATGTTGCCGTCAAAGGTGCCTTTGGCTTGTGCCTTGTGGATAATTTAAATTTCGGCAACCCCAATAAGCCGGAGCAATACCGGATTTTAAAGCAGTCCGTTCTTGGTCTTGCAGACGCCGCCAAAAAATTAAATATTCCTGTTGTCGGCGGCAATGTTTCTTTGTACAACGAAAGCACCGAATTTGAAACAGCCATCCTTCCGACTCCCTCTATCGGCATTCTTGGCATTGTGAGCTTGGAAAAACCAATCCCGTCGTCATTTTTCAAAAAAGCGGACGAGCAAATTCTCCTCATCGGAACAACAACCGATGAAATGGGCGGCAGCGAATACAACCGCGTTTGCGGTATTGAAAATGCAGGAGCCGTTCCAACCATCCCATCCGATTACGACAAAATTGTCAAAGCCGTTGTTGATGTTTGTGCCTCCGGCGATGTAACCTCCGCCCATGATGTTTCAAGAGGCGGTTTAGCCATTGCCCTTTCAAAGATGATCACAAACGTCGGTGCCGACATTGATTTATCCGATCTTGGCATCAGCCGTGCAGATGACTTATTCTTCTCAGAAGCACCGGCGAGAGTGATTGTGACGACAAAAAGCCCGGAAAAGATTGCAGCACTTGTCAAAGATATCCCCTGCAAAGTCATCGGAAAAACCACAAAATCTTCGGATTTAAAAATTAAAACCGCAAAGGAAACCCTTTCCTGGACAAAAGATGAAATGGACGATGCGGCAGCATCTATTGAAAAGGCGATGAAAAAGGGTTATAAGGTTTAAATGAATACATGACCGGAAACGGTCATTTATTACTTTTATCTTTTTTCTCAAAAACATCAAAAACCCCTAATCCTCTTTTCTCAAAAGCATCCAAACCCCCTAATCCTCTTTTCTCAAAAACATCCAAACCCCCTAATCCTCTTTTCTCAAAAACGTCGAAGCCCCCCTCAAATTTTGTTTTCAGTAGCGCAGCGGATGAAAGCAAAATTTGAGCGTTTTAAAAAAATTGTTGATGCTATGATTGCTGCCATTGCCTATCGTTTAAAGCAAAAAAAAACGGATTTGTATTTTTCTCATTTATTTTTATGGGTGTGAATCCGTTCGATTCAGCCGCCTTAGGGCGACTGATCGAACGGGTGGCTGATTTGGGTTTCATTAAGACAAAAAATCCGAAACATCATTTTGTATCGCATCAATAAAGTGGGGTACCGGTTTCCCAAAATCATCACGCGCTTTTTAGGAAAAACGGTACCCCGTCTTTTAATTGCTTCAAAAAATGATGTTTCAGGTTTAAAAAAACAGAAAAAACAGAAAGAACAGAAAAAACAGAAAAAACAGAAAGTTTTGGTTTCAAACACTTTTCCGATACCCGTTTTCATCTGAAAGTGCTTGAATCAAACCGAGCGTTTCTCTTCCGCCCCATCCTTCTTTGACATATTTCGGATAAATCGGCAAACGCTCTTTTAATTCATATCCGCCGGAATTTAAAAGGGCTGTCAGTTCCTCAATTTTAGGCCAAGCGGACTGCGGGTTGATATAATCAATGGTTATCGGCGATATGCCGCCTAAATCGGTGACCCTGTATTTTATGAGTTCTGTCGGCGGTATCAAATTCGGCGGCACCTGAATTGAAATATCGGGGGGGAGTATTTCGTTTGCAAGCAGAACAATTGTTTTCATGTCTTTTTTTGACGGCGGTTTTAATGTGCCGCTTGGGGAATGACCGGCATTCGGGGTATAATTTTGAAGAATAACCTCTTGAATGTGTCCGTATTTTTCATGAAGCCGCCCGATTTCATAAAGCGATTGAATTTGATCCTCTTTTGTCTCGCCGATTCCGATAAGCAGGCCCGTTGTAAACGGTATTTTCATTTTCCCTGCCCTTTCGATAAAATCCAAACGAACAGACGGGATTTTGCCGGGGCAGCCGGTATGCGCTGAAATGTCTGCCATTGTCTCAAGCATCAAACCCATGCCGGCATTGAGAGGCGCCAAAAGTTCCAAATCTTTTTGAGAAAATATGCCGCCGTTTGTATGCGGCAGGAGACCGTTTTTTAAACATAGGCGGGATAAATGTGCCACATAATCTGCAAAAGAATCAAAAGGAGCCAATGTCTTTTCAAATCTGGTGTTAAATTCAAAAATTGAATCGGGCAACTCCCCAAATGTCAGAAGGGCTTCTGTGCATCCGGCGGCGGCACCTTTTAAAATCACATCTGTGACTTCTTTTTCGGTCATTAAAAAAGCATCTTTGTGGGTCGGCGACCTCCGAAATCCGCAGTAGGTGCATTGATTTCGGCAGACATTTGTCACGGGGATGAAGACATTTTGGGAGTAGGTAATCAATTGAGACATGAATTTGACCGGTTTTTTTTTGTTAATTAAGCACGCAAATCTTTTCGATCATGAGTCTGCTCGCCCCAAAACAACTGATTAAAATAATAACAAGCGAGAGCAAAAGGTAGAACGGATTTAAACCGTTTACGGATATGTCTGCCACTTCGATCGGACCTGCTAAAAAATTCAGATAAATAAAAATGAGACCATAAGAATATGAACCTTTCCGAGAGGATTTTCAATGAAAAGCTGAATCAAAATGTCATTCAAAGTGATCAGCAACTCCTTGTATGTGACCGGTATAATTAGAGGAATGCGGATTTATATCAAAAAATCTTAAAGATTATCATTAAAGATTAAGAGAATCATAAAGATTAAGAAAAAATCTTAAAGATAAGAAAAAATCTTCTATTCACATCACGATCCTAAAAAATGAGAATGTACCGAATCTTTTTGGAGGAAAAATTATGAGTTGGGATGTCATAGTAATGCGGTTTCCTGAAGGGTTTGACGGCGATTTTGATAAAATTCCGAATGATTGGGAGCCAGAAGAACTATTTTATCGGGAATATTTTTTGGAAGAGATAAAAAAAATATTTCCCGACATTAATACGGAGGATGAGACGTGGTTGGTTTTAAATGCGGCAGCCTATTCAATAGAGTTCAATATTGGAGATAACGATCCGATAAACAGCATTATGCTGCATATCAGAGGCGGTGATGAGGCGATATAGGCAGTTAAAAAAATATGTGACGGATTTGAGTGCCAAGCACTGGATACAACAAAAGGCGAATTGATTGATTTTAATGAAGAGACAAATGAAGGTTTTACATTATGGAGGGCATACCGAGATAAGGTATTGAAAAATGAAAAATAAAAGGAAAGGCTTTATGACTTAAAATTTTTTAAGTTACAGATATCGAAAAAATCAATGGCAGGTTGATGTGAATGCGAATAAAGATGAGGTATTATGAGTTACTATGATGATGGGCTAATTTGTTATCTTAAAACAATTGGCGTGGCAAATTTCACTGTGATTTCAAAATCAAGCGGTATTGCTGAGACGATAGAGAGGAATTTTAATTTCAAGTGCGGTCGGGGGGATTTTTCAGACAATAAAAACGCAACATATGTTAAATCAAATAAAGCGAATATATCTGTAGATGCAGCTCATTTGCTTAACGAACTAATCCATAAGGGCATTTGCAAGGAAACAGATAGAGTGACTTATGCAGGGGATAATTTAACGGATGCAGATTATGAATTCTTTTTATATGATATATTGAGGATTCTGCCCTATTTGTTTCACGAAATACCTCAACACCATTATTTTCTTTTTGAGGGAGCCAATAGGCTACTACATGTCTCATTCGAAAACGAACTTCAATTTGGCATGTTATAATCGTAACAAGATGCCCTAAAGAATCTTACGGTTAATGAAAAATTGTTTAACATGAGAAAAGAAAAAGCATTTAAAAATGTATAGAGGGATTGGTTTTTATGTCAAAATTCTTGTGCAGATGTGGAAATACGCTGTCAAATAGCGATGTTCCAAATGATATTGAGTTGATTGTTTACACAGGCAGGCAATGGGAGAGTGAAATCAACATTGGTGTCATTAACTCTTTAGATATTCCGCTGCCAAGATACAATGTATGGCGATGTCCTATTTGCAAGAGGGTTTATTTGTTTGAACAGAATACAGGCATTATGATAAAGGCTTATGCAATAGAGGATTAAAAGTGAAGAAGATTAGATTTTCGCCTGAATACCATTGCAGCCCGATTTGGGTTATAGATGAAAAAGGCGGATTGCTCGTTAATGGTCTGCCGAGTGAATTGGAAAAGGAAAAGGATCTTGCGGATTTNCTCGAAGAGATTGCAAAAGAATTTGACAGCTTATTCGAAAACAATGAAGTGTTTTTTGGTTATAAAGGCTTTACAGATGAGTCGGCAAAACAAACATTTTCATATAAGGTGGATAAGGCAATTGAACTTCTCAGCAGCAAAGCAGGAAAATCTTATCTAATTCAAGTCGAAATCAATGTACAGGATCTTTGAACACTTGTTCCAAAGGCGTTTCATATGAGTGAGGATAAAATGAAATCGAAGCAATGGCATTTAATCGAAAACGAAGCGGAAGAAGACGCTGTTTGGGAGGCGTTTAACCGTCTGCTTCATTTTACACCCGATTTTGGTGATAAAGTCAAGTGCCCCTTTGATTTTTCAAAAATCAGCGAATCTGTCATCGCTTATGATATCAGCGGCATATTCGCTTCGGATTTTGAAGCTCACGATGAAAACGGGAATTACAAAACAACAGAGTGCATAACGATTTTGAAGTCTGCTTTTGCGGACTGCATGGGTGAAGATGAATTTATGTATGCCCTTGAGTGGCAGCACGGCGCTTTTAAGTATAACCCGCGAATTGATGCGGCGTACGGCTGTTATGTGATATATTCCTCTTTGCCCGATACGAGAGCTTATTATCCCGATTTTCATCCAAACGGCGATTATTTTTTCTTTGTTTCAAAAGATTTTTCTGGGGGATATTTAACTCACCCGTGGCAGAAAAGGGTTTGGTTTTACGGATCAAAGTTGGTCGGGCTGATAAAAAAACAAGAAGAGAAATTGGGATTTAAGCATATAGACTTTACATAGAAAGAGCAGTGCTGAATAGGAGCCACGATTTATGAAAGAAATTCGGACAAACAAAGTATATGGATATTTTGAGCAAGGCTCAACGATACTCGTCATCACGCACGATGGCAAGCGGGCAAATCTCATGCCTGCCAGCTATCACATGATGCTTGACGAAAGCGGCATTATCGCAATCGGAATCGGTGCGTGGGCTTACAGTTACAAAACGCTTCTGAAAACGAAGGAATGTGTGCTGGCAATCCCGACCGTTTCTCTTTTGGAGACAACCGTCAAAGCCGGAAACTGCTCCGGCAAAGATACGGATAAGTTTCAAGAATTCGGACTGACGGCGCTGCCCTCAAAAACCGTAAAGCCGCCGCTTTTGAGCGAGGCGTTTATCAACGCCGAATGCACTTTTATTGATGACGATATTACCAAACGCTACAACATCTTGATTCTCAATATCCAAAAGGCATGGCGCAACGAGGAAATGACGGACAAACGGCTATTTCATCACAACGGCAACGGGATATTTACGATTGACGGGGAAAAGAAAGACCTCGGCGACTTGATGATTTTGTGGTCGGGGCATGTTGCAAATAGGGATTAAAGAGAATGAGATCTGTGATTGTTTGCAGCAGCAGCGGTCTCACATGATACGATTTTGCTGAGGTCAGCAAAATCGTGAACGTTGGTGTGACATCAAAGCCTGAAAGAGATTATGAGTTTTTTCACTACGCTTATAATAAACATCTAAAGAACAAACTAAATACTTTCAATCATTAAGGGCGGTATGAAAAAATTTCCCACTCGAATTTTTTATTTATTTTATGGAACCTTCCTATACGCTCTTGGTATCGTTTTGACGATAAAGGCGAACATCGGATATGCTCCTTGGGAAGTTTTTCATGTCGGGCTTTCTCTGACGACGGGAATGACTATAGGTGTTGCATCTATCGTTGCCGGAGTTGTTATTGTCGCAATCGTTACGATCTGCGGGGAAAAAATCGGGCTTGGCACAATCGTGAGCATGGTATTTACCGGCGTGTTTATTGATTTGATTATGATGATTGACATCATACCTTTGGCTGCGGACTTGGCAGTCGGCATTTTGATGCTGATTGTGGGACTGTTTATCATATCGGTCGGCTCATACTTCTACATTAAATCGGCTTTCGGTGCCGGACCAAGAGATAATTTGATGGTCGTCCTGAATCGAAAAACAAAACTGCCGGTAGGGGTTTGCCGAAGTGCCGTTGAATTGTCTGTCACAATCACAGGGTGGCTGCTTGGCGGAATGGTCGGCATCGGAACAGTTATATCCGTCATTGCCATTGGGTTTTTCATTCAGGTCACGTTTGCCCTATTCAAATTTGACGCTGCGGCAGTGGAGCATGAAACTTTAAAACAGACATATGATAATGAAATGGATCGACTGAGGAGGCGATCTTGATTTTCTTTTTTTTTGAAAATTTATTTTGAAATGGGGTGATCAATTGGACTTAAAAGTTGAATTTGACAAATTTTATGAAAGCCGATTCGGAAAACAAGAATTATTGTTCAGGCTGTTTTACAGCTTCCCGATCGGCATCAGATTTGAAATCGGAAAAAGCAACACCCGTGTCTATGATGAAGAGTATGTGAAAAATGCGTGCCGGCGTGCCATTACAATTTTTTCGGAATTATTTGATAATGACGATACGATTTTTGTTGTCGTAAACAGCTTTGAAGATGATCCGAATGATTTGGCGGGCGATGTGGCAAGCGATGTTTTGTCTTTAATAAGCCATCAAAACAAGTGCAAATTCCCTTTCAACTCTCAGGAGGAGGAGGATTTTTCGTGTACAAGGCACATCGTTCAAACTTTCGTAAAAGACATTCAAATCGAAAAATTGATTGAAAACATCATTTGGTCAGACATCGACGGAAGAAACAATTTGAAAGGCTGCGTCTATTTTATCAATCCCAAAAACAATATCATTTATTGGTTATATGACGACAGGGGACTGGATGTCATTTCAAACGAAAAAACAAATTTGAATCCAATTTATATCAAATTCAACAGCTGGATTTTGAATTATGACCGCGAAAAAATAGACCGTGTCTTTGCATAAGCATAACATAAACATAACATAAGCATAAGAATAAGCATTCGTTAAAGGCGGAGAATGACAGATATGGACGATGTGAAAATAGAATACTGTTGGGATGGTTATAATTGTATAGAAGAAAAAATAACATCTCTTGAACAATTGGAAATGAGATTAAATGAGCTCAAAAAAACATGGGCAATTGAACACAATTCATCCGAATTAAAATGTATTGCCACCGTTGATGTTGTCATAGAAAATGTCGGGTATATTTCAATCTCTTTGGATGAAAAATGCATTTTGCTATTTTATGACGAAGTTGAAGACTATTTTTTAACCTCTTTAGGCAATCCTTCTTTTGGCGGATCTACAGAAGATCTGTATGACTTTGGTCAGCCGGCTGAATCGTCCAATCAATACATCGTTTCGTATAAAGACGGACTAGACGCCTTAAAAGATTGGATTGTCACAAAAAAATTAAGCCAAAAAATTGAATGGACAGATAAAATCTTTTGAACAATTAGAAATGAGATTTAATGACCTCAAAAAAACATCGGCAAATCGGTTTTGTACTTTTTCATTTTATTTTTATGGGTGTGAATCCGTTCGATTCAGCCGCCTTGGGGCGACTGATCGAACGGGTGGTTGATTCGGGTTTCATGGTGCAAAAAAATCCGAAACATCATTTTCGTGCCGCATCAATAAAAACGGGGTACTCGTTCCCCAAAATCATCAAACAATTTAGGGGAAAAACGTACCCCGTTTTTGAATCAATTTGTGAAAAATGATGTTTCAGGTTTCAAACAAAAATAAAATCAAACACTAACACCTTTTTTTCAAAAACATCCAAACCCCCTCAAATTTTGTTTTCAGTAGCGCAGCGGATGAAAGCAAAATTTGAGCGTTTAAAAAAATATATTGGTGCTATGATTACTGCTACCGTCTTTTTTGTTGCTGTTTTTATGGTTTCTGTGCTGCTGTTTTTATGATTTCTATGTTGCTGTTTTTATGGTTTCTATGTTACTGTTTTTATGATTGCCTTAAATTTTTTCAATCATTTCCAAAGCATTTCTGACGCCAAAAGTAATGCCTTCGATTTCAATGCCGCCTTTTCCTTTGGCGCCGTCTCCGACAATTATCAAATTGGGGATGGGTGTTGCATTGCCGCTGTCTGTTCCTGAGAAGGCGCGATTTACGGGCCATCCGCCGAAGTGCGTTTGGATCATTAAAATTTCAATATTTTTGTCCGGGAATAAATCTTTGACGTCTTCCAAACCAAGCTCGATTTCCTCTTCAATTTGATTTAATCGGTCTAAAGCGGTACGTTGATGGCACATCACCAAATGCTTTCCCGGGGGCGCCAAATTCGGATCCGCATTTGTCACTTCATTGACGCCGTTAATGCGGCGGGCATATGGTGTTATCAAAACGCCGTCATGCAGAAGAACTCTTTCGTCGCATGAAAAACAAATTTTTAAGCCGGCGGACGGTTTAATGTCTTTGAGTTTGTCAAGATAGGTTTGATGGTCTTCTTTATTCGTCGAATCGTCAAACGTGCACAAATCCCATGTTTCTGTATGGCCGATATCGCTGATGACCAAATCCGCCGGAATCGGTGTATCATCAACAATAATGCCGACAGCCTTCCCGCCTTCAATTTTGATATCGGTTACTTCTTTTTTAGAATAAACATTGCCGCCGTTTTCTTCAATCACGGCAAGCAATCCCGCAATCACCGACTGACAGCCGCCGACAATAATTCCGGGACCGCCGTATTTTAAAATATTATCAAAAATCGCAAACATCTCCTGCGTCGGCACTTCATCAGCCATCGTACTCAAAGACCAGCCGCAGAAGGCATCAGCGCATCTGTCAATACGGTCATCTTGAATGTATTTGGAATACCATGGTTTAAAGTTGATATTTTTCGGATTCATCAGGCGGGTTTTATAACAAAACGTCAGCAAAGCCATCATTGCTTTCTTTTTAAATGTCAAATGTTTCTTAAATTCCCAATACGGGATATCGACAAAACCGTTTTTATAATCCGTTTCATCCATGTTTTTTGGCAAACGGACGGTGGACATCGGTACGGATGGCACAATTTCAACAACAACACCGAGTTCCTGCAGCATCAAAGCCAAAGGACCTTTAACGCCGTGCGGCATCATATGAAGGGCGCCGGTGGACATTTGATATCCCTGATAATTAATATTTGCAAATCGGCCGCCGATAAGTGCCAGCCTTTCATAAACATCAACTTGATATCCTTTTTTTGAGAGCTGAGCAGCTGTCAGCAGACCGCCAAGACCCG
The DNA here is from genome assembly GCA_009776675.1 of Methanimicrococcus sp. Next base: position 6,981 of record WRNK01000001.1, on the reverse strand, counting down.
ATCCGATAATCACAACTTTTTGGGGCGGCATGGTCATATTTTCACATCCGTTTCAGATTCGGCAGCTTTAGAAATGGCTTTCATCGGGCAGTAAGAAATACAAATCCGGCACGCTTTGCAGTTATCGGAAATCACAGCTCTTCCTCTGACAGAAATAGCATGATGCCTGCAAAAAGCAAGACATTGACTGCAACCGACACAACGGTTATTGACATACATTTTCATATTTTCATCAAACTGACCAAAATTTCGTTTTATTATATGAATATATCACAAGGTGTATCATAAGGTGCTTTAATATTGATTTTACAAATCTTTTTCCATTTCAATGTTCTTGGAAAGGGCATTGATCCCGTATTTTCGAAGCATTTTTAAACTGGCAATTGTGCCGGCAATAATGTTTACATAATAGGTAATCGCACGCCAGGATATGACAGCAACACCGACAAGAGAGACCGGAACAAATAACGAATACAACGTGTATGCTGCAAATTCCGTAACGCCGCTTGCTCCGGGTGTTGCCGGAATAATCATGATGATGGTTAAAATGATTTGAGTCGCAAATAAAAGCATCAAATCCGGCGTCACATTGAGTCCAAGCAAAACCATCCAAAGAACGGCAAGGCGCACAATCCAGTAAATGACAGTATATCCGACCGCAATCAGCAAATTCACTTTTCCGATGGATATGAATCTTTTAAAACTGGTGTGAAACATATCAATTTCACTTTCCGAAACAATAATGAGCTTCTCAATGCGCGGGTGATATTTTTGAGGCAAGCGTTTGCTTAAAAATAATAGTATTTGGCGGCTTCTTTTTTTTGCAAAGTCGGGGTTGAAGATGATATAAATCAAAACAACAAGAAGGATAAACAAACAAACAATTCCGACAAAAAGTAAGGCATCAATGCCGAAAACGCCCTTTCCTTCTTCCATCAAAAAAACCCTTAATAAAAACATGGACGGAATCAGGCATAAAAAGACGAAGAAAGCGTCTAAAAAACGTTCCATAAATACAACGGCTGTCGCTTTTCCGACCGGAACTTTGTTATTTTTCCGAAGAAGCAAGATCCTCAGAGGCTCTCCCCCGATGGACGAAGGCGTCAGTGACGCAAAAAGAATGCCTGTCAATTCATTGACAAGAGTTTCTCTTGTCCGAATGTAATATCCCAAAGAGCGCAGCAAGCTTTTCGCTTTTCGAGCGGATATGAGATATGTGACAATTTGAAGGAGCAGCGCAAGCAGTATGTATTCAATGCGGATTTGCTTTAAAGCCTCAATCGTTTGAGCATCGGTTGTCATCAAAATGATGATCAGGGCTGAAACCAAGCTGATTGCCAAACTGATAAAAAACAATCTCTTATAATTGACCATTCTTCTGCCGTTTCCTTCAATGATTTTATTTTCAATGCCACGTTTGTATAAAACTATGAATGAAAAATGACGTTTTTATCGTTATGAGCCGCCGACATTTGTTTCATATTTTTCGTTCAAAATATCTTCTTTGACATTTTGGCCGCTTTTTATTTTTGTTTCCGGCCAGAGTTTAACGCCGGAATGAATGGTGACACTGTCTTCAAGCCGGCATTCGGGTCCGATAATCGTTCCATTTTCAAGACTGCAGCCGTCTCCGACAACGGCATTGCTGTCCACAATTGAGCCGGACAAAGTTGTCTTTTTCCCGATTTTTGTTCCGTCAAAAACGTAGGACGCTAATATTTTTGCATCATCTTCAATGACACAATTCGAACCGATAACCGAGTACGGACCGATTAAAACACGATCTCCGATTTTTGTGTTTTCTCCGATAATCAGCGGACCGACGAGAGATGAATTCTTTCCGACAGTGACGGATGTTCCGACATGAAGCGGACCTTGGATTTTACCATATGTGATGAAATTGCCTTCGAGAACTGTTGTTCTCATATCATCCAAAACCCATTTTTGAGCATCTCTGTAAGCGCCTGCGCTTCCGACATCCGTCCATTTGCCGCGCACTAATATTCCGTTGATGCGCTCATTGTTTTTGAGCATCTGCGGGAAAAGGTCTTTGGCAAAGTCAAATTTTGTATTGGCAGGTATTTTGTCAAAAATTTCAGGATTGCAAACGTAAATACCCGTGCTGGCTAAATTGCTGAAAATCTCGCCGGCTTTTGGTTTTTCAAAGAATCTTAAAATCCGGTTGTCAATATCCATGTCTGCAATACCGAATTCACGCGGATCATCAATGGACAACAAACCGATCGTGACATTCGCATCACTTTTTTGATGGGATCGAAACATTTCGCGCAAGTTGAGTGTCATAACGTGGTCGCCGCCGACAACGATAAAAGGTTCACTACCGATTATGTTTTGAGCGTTTTTAACACTTCCGGCGGTTCCCAACTTCTCTTTTTCGTAAATATAATCAATATGAACGCCATAGACACTGCCGTCTCCGAGTTCTTTTTCAATGTCATCCCCCATATACCCGAGTGTCAAAACAATGTCATTGAATCCTTCTTTTGCCAGATGTTCAATCAAACGAAGAACAGAGGGTTTGTTTGAGATTGGAATCATCGGCTTTGGTCTTTGAAATGTTAACGGACGAAGACGCGTTCCCGTCCCGCCGCACATGATACACGCTTTCATAAACAGTAAATGCATTTTTAAGTTTAAATAAATTCGCTCATATTGGCGATTTTTTCAATTCACAAGTCATTATTCACATTCATTTTGATTATTATACCCGTTCTCGTGTTTAAAAATGATACAATTTGTCTGTTTTCATTTGATCCTTTTATCTTAAAATTTGAATATACGCCATTGATGAAAATTTAAGTACAGACTCAGACATTTAAATGATTTTGTAAAAATCTATAGACTATATAGAAAATGTATTTATTTTACTAAAATATACATATATTTAGGGAACGTATATATAGATCATATTTTATCCATGAGTTAAAGGTGTTGAAAAAATGCCTAAATAATAAAAAGAAACAGGAGACCTCTGACTCATGAAAACTTTTAAGTCGCTTGCAGCATTTTGTCTTGTTTTACTTCTTTTGCTCAATATTTTTGGAGGACTCGCGATTGCCGCGGTATCCCCCCAAGACAACACTGCAAAAAATACCAATCCTTTTGCTCCGTCCAACGGGAATCTTCCCGCCGGCGAAGCAACACTTGCCATTGGTTTTATCTACATCGGCACAGACAGCGCATCCTCAGGAACGCATAGTTTTGTTGAGATATACAATCCAAACGATTTCACAGTAACACTTACCGATACTTATTCTCTCCAATACAAAAGCATGGCTCCGTCAGGTGCAGAATATGTAACCTCTGACTGGATCAAGCTCAATCTTGAGGGCGAGATTCCGGCATATCACTCTTTCCTTGTGAATTTGGGAGAGACCGGAGCCCTTCCGAGCGGTTCGGGTCGTCTTGACCTCACAGATGTAACCTTTGATCAAGATTTTGTATGGCCCGCAGGCATTAAGGGCTACAACAAAGGCGTAAAATTTGTTCTCATGTCCAACCAAGACCTTCTCCCAAGCAGCCTTCTAAATCCATTCACAGGTGATGGTGCGGGACAGGTTGACGGCTATGTCGATATGTACGGCGTTTCCGGAAACGACAACACTGCTCCTTCAGTTGATGGTTATGAAACCGAGCGCATCCTTGCAAACGCCGCCGATGCACAATCTAAACAAAAAGGCTTTGTGCGCATAAATATAGAGAGCGGTATAAAATACAAAGATACCGACAACAATTTGAATGATTTCCAGCAAGTCGATTTTAGAACTTCGGATATAACAAACTCATCACTTATCCCCCGCAGCTTGGAAGATGGCGCATGGACTCAAGCAATGATCGAAACATTCGCCGCCGAAACCCTCACATTACAGCCCGGTTCAAGCGAACACGATCTCAATTTCAATTGGTACAGCAGCCGCAACGACAACACCGCATCAATCGTCCAAATCGCAAAAAAATCCGATATGAACGGCGGTCTTTTCCCGACAGTCGGCGTCATCACAGTCACAGGAACAGTTGGCGACGCCTCCGCTGAAAAGAGCTGGCACAAAGCCGGTGTGACCGGTCTTGACCTTAACACCGAATATGTTTATCGCGTCTCAAACGACAACATCATTTTAAATCGCTTCAATAAAAACGGGGGTACCCCTTTCCCAAAATCATCAAACGCTTGTCAGGAAAAACGTACCCCGTTCTTCAATCGCTTCAAAAAATGATGTTTCAGATTAAAAAAAACAAAATCGAATCCCTCTAAAACCCCTTTCTTAAAAACATCCAAACCCCCTCAAATTTTGTTTTCAGTAGCGCAGCGGATGAAAGCAAAATTTGAGTGTTTTTTAAAAAAAATATTGATGCTATGATGACTGCTACCGCTCGTCATTTTTTTGAGTCTACGGCTGCCACCATCTCTTTTTGTGTTGTTGTTTTTATGATTTCGGCGACCGCCTATAACTCAAAACAAAAAAACGGTTTGTATTTTTCTGTTTTATTTTTATGGGTGTGAATCCGTTCGATTCAGCCGCCTTGGGGCGACTGATCGAACGGGTGGTTGATTCGGGTTTCACAATTAAAGAAAAAATGAACGATCATTTATCAGGTCAACCAAACCTGAAACATCATTTTTGTACCGCATCAATAAAAACGGGGGTACCCTTTTCCCAAATCATCAAACACTTTTTAGGAAAGACGTACCCCGTCTTTTAATCGCTTCAAAGAAAAATGATGTTTCGATTTTAAACAAAAAACAAAATCGAAACTCCAAAAAACTTAAAAAAACTCAAAAGGTTGTTGATTTCATGGTTGAAGAAAAAAAGAAACAATTTTCCTTCAATCCATCAAACCGCCAAAAAAATTATTGGGCTCCTCGATTCTGTCGCCATTTAAACAGAACCAATGCACAAATCAGCCCCATCAGCGCTGTCAAAATCGCAAACCCTGGGATGCTGCTGGTTCCATCCGCTGCAGTGCCTGTTACCGTCACCATACTGGATGCAGTGAAGTTGCCATCATTGGTCGTCGCAGTAATCATCACTGCCCCTTCTTTATGAGCCGTGACCTTACCGTTTGCATCTACCGACGCAACAAACGGATCACTGCTTGACCATGTCAAACCCTTATTTGAAGCGTTGCCGGGTGTTATTGTGGCAACAAGCTGTGTTGTCTCGCCCGTTTTTAAGGATGTGCTGGTCTTGTCCAGATTGATGTTTGATACAGAAACAGGAATTGCGGATGAGTTGGGATTATTTTTCTGAGGCGAGAATGAAAAATTGCCTGTCTCCCAAGCCACAAAAGCAGTTGCATTCATCACGCCAACCACTGCGCTTTCGTTTTCCATTAAATTGTACGTCACGTTCAAATATTGAATCTTGGTCAAATTGGTCACATTCAGTGAGGTCAGATTATTGTTGCTGCAGTACAACTCTTCAAGCGCAGTCAAGTTGGATACGCTCAGAGAGGCAAGGTTATTGCCAGAGCAGTCCAGCAACTTGATTGAGCCGGTCACATTCAGAGAGGATAAGGCGTTGTCGTTGCATAACAGTGTTACAAGTGCGGTACAACCGGATACGTTTAGAGAGGTCAGATTGTTGTTGTCGCAGTACAGCCATTCAAGCGCGGTTAGTCCGGATACATTCAGTGCGGTTAGAGCATTGTTAGAACACCTCAAACCTGTCAGATTGGTCATGCCGGTCACATTCAGAGAAGTCAGATTGTTGTCATCGCAGTACATCTCTTCAAGCATGGTCAAACCGGTGACGTTTAGAGATCCATTCAAGTTTTCCGATCCCAAATCCAGTATAACAATACGATGATTATTTAGGCTGCTCGTGTTGAATTTGGTTGTCGTATTGTTTCTTAATAGCGAAGTTTTATTCGTACGAGTGATATTGCTGCCGTCAGACCATGCAACACCCACCCAATCGGAGGGTATGGTGCTGCCGTTCGTTGGGGCAGGCGTCCAGTTCAGTCCGTTGGTTGCGATAATGTTGTTGATGACGGCGACGTCACTTGTGTTGTAGTCGCCGGGGGCGGCAAAAGCCGTCATTGATATGAGAGTAAACGCCACGCAAGTCATGAACAGTATGAAAAACAGGCTTTTGGTTTTGGATTTAATTTTTTGCATTTTAAAATTTCTCCTTTGATTTTTAGGATTTCAGATTTGGTGCCTCTTGATGTGTTGCATAAAAACCGTTTTTGCCTTACACCGAAACGGGGAATTGGGTTTGAAAACGGCATCATCCTCCAACCTTATTTATTCTTTCTCGTTTCATTATAAAAGGATAATAATTTTATAGTAAATAAAAACGATGTTTCAAGTTAAAAAAAAGAAATGGAATAAAAATTTCAAATCTGAAAGAGAATAAAAAAAATAATGCCAAAACGGTATTCTTTCAAAATGGCATTCTTTCAAAACTGCATTCTTTCAAAACTGCATTATTGCTCAAAACAGCCATTATTTGCCCCAAAAAGGCTTATCTTTGCGCCGGATGGCCAAATACTTCTCAAGGGTTTCTTTCTCGTCGTTGGACAGGGTTTCAAAGATTTCAAACTCTAAAACTTTAGAATCTCTTTCCGGAATGTGAACATACAAAATATCTTCTTCTTTGACTTGGCGGCCAATCGTGACGCCATCGAGCGCCATTGCAACTTCCATACCAACTGTCGCCTTGGGAATTTTTTTGCCGTTTAATTCAAGTCCTTTTACGGTTCCGACAACTGTTCCGTCAGGAAGGATGACGTCGGTATTGTTTTTAACAACGCCGCCCAAAATGCGGACGCCGACAACGGCGGGTTTGCTTTGCCGAAAAACGCAGCCCGGCAAAATTTTAAACTGTCCGGGTTTGACGAGAGTATCGGAGCGCAGCTTTTCAAGCTCTGCTTCTTGCTCTTTTACGAAAGCGTGATACTCATCTAATAAGCGATAAATCACATCATTTTTAAAAACCCGAACAGACGGGGATTCAT